>DAITAN010000163.1:0-5599 GCA_036824235.1 Gaiellaceae bacterium
GTCGAGGCGCTCGGCGCGCTCGACGACGTGGAGCTGGCGGCGCGGGTGGGCGCTCTTCCGCGGTTCGGCCCCGCGCTGCGGGGCGCGCACGACCTCGTCGAGGCCCGGGCGATCGCGGACGCGCTCGAGCGGGCTCCGGCGCCGGCCGAAACGAGCTCCCGCGAGACCCTCGAGCGCTTCTACGAGCTGCGCGCGGCCGCCGCCGAGGAGCTCGACAAGGACGAGGCGAAGGCGATCCTGCGCGAGCTGAAGGCCGTCGGCGGCGACCTCCGCTCCCTGCGTGTCGCGCTGACAGGTGCCGAGCGCGGGCCCGAGCTCTGGACGGTTCTCGTTGCGCTGTCGCGGGACGAGGCCCTGCGACGCGCAGACGCTACGACCGGCTGAGTTCCGGCTGCATCTCCCGGAGTGTGGAGAGCAGCGACTCGACGGCGCCCCCCGGCGCTCCGCGGTCGCGCCGGCGGATGGCCACGATCTGGCGCCGTACCGGCTCAGCGTCCTCGACGTCGATCTCCACCAGCGTCCCGTCTTCCAGCTCGGCAGCGACCGCGGTGTGGGGGAGCAGCGCGACGCCGAAGCCCTCCTGCACCATCTTCTTGGCGGCGTCGATGTTGTCCAGCTCCATCACGCCCTCGGGCTGGACGCCTGCACCGCGGAAGAGCGCGTTCGTGAGCTCCGTGTAGCTCGACGTGCGGTCGAAGAGGACGAGCTGCTCCCGGGCGATCTCGTCGAGGCGGATGGTGCCGTGCGACGCCAGCCGGTGCCGAGGGTCGGACACGAGGATCAGCCGGTCTTCGTAGAGCGGCGTCGTCGCGATGTCGGGGTGGCGGAGCGCCCGCACGAGCCCCAGGTCGACGCTCTCCCGCAGGACGAGCTCGAGGATCTCCTCGGAGTGGCCCGTCTTCACGCTGACGCTGACGCGCGGGTAGCCGACGGAGAAGCGCTTGAGGATCGCGGGCAGGACGTAGGTGGAGACCGCCGGGGCGGCGCCCAGCGCGAGGCGTCCCGCACCGCCGCGCTCGTAAGAGTTGACGATCCGCCGGCCGTCGGCGAGGCTGTCGAGCGCCTTGACGGCGTGGGGGAGGAACACCTCGCCGGCCTCGGTGAGCTTCATGCCGCGCGGGGTGCGTGCGAAGAGCTTTGCGTCGAGCTCGTCCTCCAGCCGCTGGAGGCGCGCTGTCAGCGCCGGCTGCGTCACGTAGAGCGCGTCTGCAGCGCGGCTCACGTTGCGCGTTCTCGCCACCTCGACGAACGCCTCGAGCTGCGAGAGAAGCACGCCCATAGATTTGGTTTATAGCATAGATCGAAAAAAACGATTTGGTGAATACCGGATCAGGACGTACCATCAATCCACGGGTTATGAGCAGCGCTGCGATGCATATCGGGGAGTACGACTTCAACGGTCGTGACGTGTCGCCCAAGGACGGCTCCGTGATCGTCCTGAGCTCGGCCGAGCTGGTCGAGTGCAACTGCCCGGACGCCTGCGACCGCGACCACGATCGCGACTAGTCGGGCCTTGGGCACCGAGGTCGCGGCAGGGGTCGAGCTTCGCGCGCCCGTCGAGGGGCGTGACGAGGAGCTCCTGAGCGCGGACGCGCTCGCCTTCCTCGCCGAGCTCCACCGCCGCTTCGACGGGAGGCGCCGCGAGCTCCTCGCGCGCCGCGTCGAGCGCCAGGCGCGCATCGACGCCGGCGAGCTCCCGGACTTCCTTCCGGAGACTCGCGAGATCCGTGAGGGCGACTGGCGCGTTGCACCCGTCCCTGCCGACCTCCAGGACCGGCGTGTCGAGATCACCGGGCCGGTCGATCGGAAGATGGTCATCAACGCGCTCAACTCGGGCGCCCGCTGCTTCATGGCGGACTTCGAGGACGCGAACGCGCCCACGTGGCGGAACTGCCTCGAGGGCCAGGCGAACCTCATCGACGCGAACGACCGCACGATCGAGCTCGACACCGGCCAGAAGAGCTACCGGCTGAACGACGACCCGGCCGTCCTGCTCGTTCGCCCCCGCGGCTGGCACCTCCCCGAGCGCCATCTCCTCGTCGACGGCGACGAGATCGCCGGCGGTCTCTTCGACTTCGGGCTCTATCTCTTCCACAACGGCAGACGCCTGCTCGACCGGGGCAGCGGTCCGTTCCTCTACCTGCCGAAGCTCGAGAGCCATCTGGAGGCGCGCCTCTGGAACGAGGTCTTCGACTTCACTGAGGAGGAGCTCGACCTGCCGCCCGGCTCCATCAAGGCCACCGTCCTGATCGAGACGATCCTGGCCGCGTTCGAGATGGAGGAGATCCTCTACGAGCTGCGCGAGCACTCCGCCGGCCTGAACGCCGGCCGCTGGGACTACATCTTCAGCATCATCAAGAAGTTCAGGGAGAGAGAAGAGTTCGTGCTCCCCGACCGCGTGCAGGTGACCATGACGGTTCCGTTCATGCGCGCCTACACGGAGCTCCTCGTCAAGACGTGCCACCGCCGCGGTGCCCATGCGATGGGCGGCATGGCGGCGTTCGTTCCCAGCCGGCGCGACGCTGAGGTCAACGAGGTCGCGCTGGCGAAGGTGAAAGACGACAAGCAGCGCGAGGCCGGCGACGGCTTCGACGGCACGTGGGTCGCCCATCCGGATCTCGTCCCGGTGGCGACCGAGGAGTTCGACAAGGTGCTCGGCTCGCGGCCAAATCAGGTCGAGCGCCTGCGCGAGGAGGTCGACGTTGCGGCGGCCGATCTTCTCGACGTGCGCGTCCCAGGCGGTGACGTCACCGACGAGGGCGTGCGCGGGAACGTGAGCGTCGGCCTCCGTTACCTGGAGTCCTGGCTTCGGGGGACGGGGGCCGTCGCGCTCGACAACCTCATGGAGGACGCCGCGACGGCCGAGATCGCCCGCTCGCAGGTCTGGCAGTGGATTCGCCACGGCCGGATCGAGCGGGAGCAGGTCGTCGCATTCGAGGAGGCGGTGCTCGCCGAGGCGGGTGAAGGCCGTTGGAACGAAGCGCGAGCCGTCTTCGACGGCGTCGCGCTCGGGGAGGAGCTCCCGGAGTTCCTCACCCTCCCTGCATACGAGTTGATCGACTAGGAGGACATGCGGCAATGGAACGCTGGGAAGGGATTGAGAGGCCGTACACCGAGCAAGACGTGGAGCGGCTCCGCGGCTCGGTGAACGTGGAGCACACGCTGGCCCGTCTGGGGGCCGAGCGGCTGTGGCAGCTCCTCGAGGAGGAGCCGTACGTCGCGGCGCTGGGAGCGATGACGGGCGGACAGGCCGTGCAGATGATCAAGGCAGGCCTGCAGGCGATCTATCTCTCCGGATGGCAGGTCGCCGCGGACGCGAACGCCGCGGGCGCCACCTATCCGGATCAGAGCTTGTATCCGTCGAACAGCGCGCCGGCGCTCGTTCGCCGGCTCAACCAGGCGCTCCTGCGCGCCGACCAGATCGAGCACTCTGAGGGCAACGGCACCGGGCGGCATTGGCTGGCCCCCATCGTCGCGGACGCGGAGGCCGGCTTCGGCGGGGCTCTCAACGCGTTCGAGCTGATGAAGACGATGATCGAGGCCGGCGCCGCGGGCGTGCATTTCGAGGACCAGCTCGCGTCGGAGAAGAAGTGCGGCCACCTCGGCGGCAAGGTGCTCGTCCCGACCGCGCAGTTCGTCCGCACGCTCGCGGCCGCCCGGCTGGCCGCCGACGTCTGCAACGTCCCAACCGTGCTCGTCGCGCGGACGGACGCGCTCAGCGCCACGCTCATGACCAGCGACGTCGACGAGCGCGACCACCCGTTCCTCACGGGCGAGCGCACGCCCGAGGGCTACTTCCGCGTCGAGGGCGGCATCGAGTCGTCGATCGCCCGCGGGCTCGCCTACGCGCCGTACGCGGACCTGATCTGGTGCGAGACCTCGACGCCGGACCTGGGCGAGGCGCGCGAGTTCGCGGCCGCGATTCACGAGCAGTTCCCCGGCAAGCACCTCGCCTACAACTGCTCGCCCTCGTTCAACTGGCGGCGAAAGCTCGACGAAGAGGGCATCGCGCGCTTCCAGGCCGACCTGGGGGAGATGGGCTACCGGTTCCAGTTCATCACGCTGGCAGGCTTCCACGCCCTCAACGAGTCCATGTTCGAGCTGGCTCGCGGCTACGCCCGCGACGGCATGACCGCCTACGTCGAGCTCCAGCAGCGCGAGTTCGGGCTCGAGGAGGTCGGCTACACGGCGACGCGCCACCAGCGCGAGGTCGGAGCGGGGTACTTCGACCTCGTCGCGCAGGCTGTCTCGGGCGGCGAGAGCTCGACGCTCGCGCTCAAGGGCTCCACCGAGGAAGCGCAGTTTCACGGGTAGGACAAGATCGAGGGGCACCCGAGCGGCTATAACGCCCGGGTGCTCCTCTACGACTCGCTGACCCGCAGCAAGCGCGAGCTGCCGCCACCCCCCGGCCCGATCCGCATGTACGTGTGCGGGCCGACCGTCTACCAGCGGATCCACGTCGGCAACGCCCGGCCGTACGTCGTCTTCCTCTGGCTCAAGCGCTGGCTCGAGCATCAGGGCTACGACGTCACGCTCGTCGAGAACGTCACCGACGTCAACGACAAGATTTACGAGGCGGCGGCGAAGCAGGGAATCGGCAGCGCCGAGCTCGCCGACGAGGCGACCCGCTGGTACTTCGAGGACACGGGCGACCTCGGGATCGGCCGACCCGACCACGAGCCGCTCGCGAGCGAGACGATTTCCGAGATCGTCGCGCTGATCGAGGAGCTCGTCGAGCGCGGCCTCGCCTACGAGTCGCAGGGCGACGTCTACTTCCGGGTCGCCGACTACTCCGACTACGGCCAACTCTCGGGCGCCAAGCTCGAGGACATGGTCGCCCAGGAGCCGAGCGACCTGAAGCAAGACCAGCGCGACTTCGCCCTCTGGAAGGCGACGAAGCCGCACGAGGACACGTCGTGGGAGTCGCCCTGGGGGCTCGGTCGCCCGGGCTGGCACATCGAGTGCTCGGCCATGGCGGAGAAGCTCCTCGGCCCGGTGTTCGAGATCCACGGCGGCGGCATCGACCTGCGCTTCCCGCACCACGAGAACGAGCTGGCCCAGTCGCGCGGCGCCGGGCGCGAGTTCGCGCAGCTGTGGGCCCACAACGGCATGCTCGAGCTCGCCCAGGAGAAGATGTCCAAGTCGCTCGGGAACATCGTTTCGCTGCGCGACGCCCTCGACGAGTGGGGCCCCGAGCCCCTCCTGCTGCTCTTCCTGGGCGCGCACTACCGCAGCCCGGTCGAGTACTCGGACGAGGCGATGGGGGCCGCCAGGACCCAGGCCAACGACTTCCGCACCGCGTTCCGGGTCGTCGAGCGGACGGACGGCGCGCCGTCCTGGGACGACTTCGCCGCGGCGCTCGACGACGACTTCAACACGCCGCTCTCGCTTTCGATCCTCCACGCGTGGCGGTCGGCGGGCGAGCTCGAGCTTCTCGCGCGGGGCTTGGCGATCTTCGGCCTCGGTGTCGAGGAGGCCGCAGCCGCTCCCCCCGACGCCGTGCAGCTCGCCGAGGCCCGGCAGGAGGCGCGCGCCGCCGGCGACTACGCGCGTGCCGATGAGCCGCGGGCCGAGCTCGACGCGCTCGGGTGGGAGGTCC
>DAITAN010000164.1:0-5598 GCA_036824235.1 Gaiellaceae bacterium
TAGGCGACCTGGAGCTCGCAGCGGTCGGCGAGGCCGGCCGCGACGACGTTCTTCGCCACGTAGCGCGCCGCGTAGGCGGCCGAGCGGTCGACCTTGGTCGGATCCTTGCCGGAGAACGCCCCGCCGCCGTGGCGGGCGGCGCCGCCGTAGGTGTCGACGATGATCTTCCGCCCGGTGAGCCCGGTGTCCCCCATCGGCCCGCCGACGACGAACTTGCCGGTCGGGTTGACGAGGACGAAGTCGCGCTCCTCGAAGCGCTTCTCGTCGTAGAGCTCGCGCGGCAGGATCGGGTGCAGGACGTGCTCGATCAGGTCGGGCTTGATCAGCGCCTCCTCGTCGAGCCCGTCGCGATGCTGCGTCGAGACGAGCACCCGGGCGACCTCGACGGGCGTCTGTCGGCCGTGCTCGTCGACCTCGTAGCGGATCGTCACCTGCGACTTCCCGTCGGGGCGCAGGTACGGGAGGATCTGCGCCTTCCGCACCTCCGACAGGCGCTTGGCGATCTTGTGGGCGAGCATGATCGGGAGGGGCATGAGCTCCTCCGTCTCGGTGCAGGCGTAGCCGAACATCATCCCCTGGTCGCCGGCGCCGACCTGGTCGATGGGGTCGTCGTCGCCGTGCTGCATCTCGTACGAGCTGTCCACGCCCTGAGCGATGTCCGGCGACTGCTCGTCGAGCGCGACGATCACGCCGCACGTGTCGGCGTCGAAGCCGTACTTCGCGCGGTCGTAGCCGATGTCCCTGATCTTGTCCCGCACCACACGGGGGATGTCCACATAGGTCTCCGTCGTGATCTCGCCGGCCACGACCACGAGCCCAGTGGTGACGAGCGTCTCGCAGGCGACGCGCCCGTTCGGGTCGTCGGTGAGGACGTGGTCGAGGATCGTGTCCGAGACCTGGTCGGCGACCTTGTCGGGATGCCCTTCGGTGACCGACTCGGACGTGAAGAGGAACTCGCGGGCTGCCATTCGGCCCGAAAGGCTAGCGATAACCGGCTACTCGACGCCGACGAAGAACGTGAAGGCGGCCGAGTCGTCGTCCTGCTCGCCGTAGAAGACGAGGCTCTCGAGCGGGTCGAGGAAGGCCTGTGCCTCCGGCTCGATCTCCTCTGCGGCCACGCCCTGGAAGGCCAGCGCGAGCGGGACGATGCTCTCGAGGTCCAGGTACCCGAAGCCCTGCGTCTCGTCCGGCACGCCGGCCGCGTCGAGCGCGTCGTCGAAGGCCTCGCTGTCGGAGAGACGATCGCTTTCCTCGCGCAGGGCGATGATGCCCTCCTGCGAGCTCGTGACCACGAGCAGGCCGTCGAAGGCCGCGTAGTAGAGCGACATCGTGGGCGCGACGGGAACCTCACGCGCCTCGACGCCGTCGATCTCGACGTTCTTGACGCCGCGGAGGCTCGGCTCGAAGTTGGCCGCGAACGTGACGATCTTGTCGAGCGTCGCCAAGGCCTCGGCCTCGGCGTCGTCCTCGATCTCGGTCACGAGCGTGACCTCGGGGATGATCGCGCCCTGCCGGACGTAGATCGCGCCCTCGCCGGAGAGGAGCGGCAAGACGTCCTCCTCGAGCGAGAGGCCCAGCAGGCCCTCGGCCTGGCCGAGCTGGCGCTCGGCGTCAGGGTTGGCTTCGGCGGCGACGTCGCGATACTCGGAGAACGCGCTCTCGAGGTCGTTGAAGGAGACGTAGGCGAGGACGTCGCCAGGAACCTTTTCGGGAAGGTCGGCCGAGTAGGACTCCGTTGCGAAGGGGTTCTCTCCGTCGAACACGGCGCGGCCGTCGATACGGACCGAGTCGGCTTCGACGCCGAACGTCATCCCGAAGGACGGCATCCCGCCGCCCGGGAGGAGCGCCTCGAGCTGCTGGGCGGCGCCTGGATCGCCCTCGTAGGCCTCGGCGAGCTTGTCGCCGTTGACGAACACGCGTGCAAGCGCGCCGTCTTCGAGATCCTCCATCGCACGCTCGAAGTCCTCGGAGCTGTCCAGCCGCGCGCCGTCGAGGCTGCTGAAGCGATCGAGCGTCTCCTGGTTCTCGGCGAGGACCGTCCATCCGTCGATCTCGTCCGTGACCGGAGGCTCGTCACCCGTCTCGAGGAGCCGCTGGAAGGCAGCCTCGTCCTCCGGGTGGAGCAGCACGACGAACGCGGGCTCGTCGGAGTAGAACTCTGCGCCCGTAGGCGCTTCGAGCTCGGGCGTCGCGGGCGCGTCGAGGAGGACGAAGGCCACCTCGTCACCGAGCGCGGGCTTCACGTCCTGCTCGAAGTCGATGCCCTCCTCCCCGGACTCGAGCTCGTCGGCGAGCGACTGCATCAGGTTGTCGCCGTCCGGGAACCGCGCGGCAAATTCCTCGAGCGCGGCCCAGCCGTCGCCGTCGAAGTCGGTGTCGACCGAGGCGTAGAGGAAGACGTCCGCGGGCACGACGTCCGCGGCGCCGCCGACGTCGCTTCCGCTTCCACAGCCGGCGAGCACCGGCAGGAGCGCGGCCACGAGCAGGGCGAGTATCAAGCGCACCGACTTCACTCTACTCATCTGTCGGCGTCCGGCTCATCAACCCTGAGACCAGCTCGAGGGCACTCGTTCCGCCGAGCACCTCGCAGATCGCCTCGGTGATGGGCAGCTCGACGCCGACCCTCCGCGCGAGGTTTCGCAGGACGGGCGCGGTCGTGAGCCCCTCGACGACCATGCCGATCTCCGCCTGCGCCTCGTCGGGCGTGCGGCCCTGCGCGATCAGCTCTCCGGCCCGGCGGTTGCGGCTGTAACGGCTGAAGCACGTGACGATCAGGTCGCCCATCCCGGCGAGCCCCGAGAAGGTCTCGCCCCGCGCGCCGCACGCGACTCCGAGCCTCGCCATCTCGGATAGGCCGCGCGTGATCAGCGCCGACTTCGCGTTGTCGCCGAACTCGAAGCCGTCGACGCCGCCGGCGGCGAGCGCCATGACGTTCTTGGCCGCCGCGGCCAGCTCGATGCCGACCAGGTCGCTGTTGACGTAGACGCGGAAGCGAGGCGAGATGATCGCATGCTGCAGGCGCACCGCAAGCTCGTGGTCGGCGCTCGAGATCACCGCCGCGGCAGGAAGGCCCTGGGCGATCTCCTCCGCGTGGTTGGGGCCCGAGAGCACCGCGACAGGCCGGCCTTGCACGACGTCGGAGAGCCTGGAACCGGTCTCAGGGTCGAGCCCCTTCGTGAGGCTCAGGACAGGCGCGTCGCCGGTGAGCGAGCCCGCGATCTCACGGAACGCGCGGCTCGGCACGGCGAGGACGACCAGCTCGGCGTCGGCGATCGGAGCCTCCCCCAGTCCGACCGCGGTGATGCCGCTGAGGTCGGCGTCCGTTATGTAGCGCGGATTGTGGCCGGACTCGGCGATCGCGCGGGCCTGCTCGGCGTCCCGGCAGGCGAGCGTGACCTCGTGACCGTGCTCGGCGAGGAGCGCCGCGAAAACCGATCCCCACGAGCCGCCACCGACGACGACGACCCGCAGCGGCGTCACGAGCGGCGCACGAAGTCGATGATCACCGGCACGCCCTGGAGCCCGAGGCGGTCACGCAACTGGTTCTCGACCCAGTAGCCGTAGTCGCGCGTCAGCAGGCCTGGGTCGTTGACGAAGATCCGGAAGCGCGGGGGCCGCGTCGAGACCTGCGTGCCGTAGAGCAGGTTCAGCCGCCGCCCGTGCTTGTTCGGCCCCGGGCGCGTCTCGCGCAGCTCCTGGATGATCCGGTTCAGCTCGGCGGTCGAGACGCGCGCCGTGTGCTTGGCGAAGAGCTCCTCGACGCGGTCGAGGACCTTGCCGACGCCGCGGCCCGTGGTCGCGGAGACCGCCGCCACCGGCGGGCGCTGGCGCAGGCGCGTCTCGATTCGCGGGCGGACGTCCTCGATCCCCACCGCGGCAACATCCCACTTCGAGAGGACGACGAGCGTCGCGTCGCCCGCGGTGCGCGCGACGTCGGCGACAGCCAGATCCTGGTCGACGAGACCCTCGCTCGCGTCCACCAGCACGAGCGCCACGTCGGCGCGCTCGGCCGCCTTGATCGTGCGCAGCTCGGAGAAGTACTCGATCCCCTGGCGGTGGCGGCGCCTGCGGCGCATGCCGGCCGTGTCGACGAGGACGAAGGTCGTGTCGCCACGGCGGAGCACGGTGTCGATCGCGTCGCGCGTCGTTCCGGGCTGGTCGGAGACGATCACGCGCTCCTCGCCGAGGATCGCGTTGACGAGGCTCGACTTGCCGACGTTCGGGCGCCCGAGCACCGCCACGCGGATCGCGTCCCCGTCGACCTCCGGCGGCCCCTCCCCGGGCAGGCCCTCGACGACCATGTCCAGAAGGTCGCCCGTCCCGTACCCGTGCAGGGCCGAGATGGGGAGCGGATCGCCGAGGCCCAGACGGTGGAACTCGAGCGCCTCGTCGTCGCGGCTCGGGTCGTCGATCTTGTTGGCCACGACGAGCACCGGCTTGCCCGAGCGGCGGAGGATGTCGGCCACCTCCTCGTCGCCGGGCGTGACTCCCGCCTTCGTGTCGACCACGAACACGACGAGGTCGGCCTCCTCCACCGCACGGCGCGCCTGTTCGGCAACCTGCTTGGTCAGCGGCGACTCGTCAGCGATGTCGACACCGCCGGTGTCGACGAGGACGAAGCGCTTGCCGGCCCACTCGCAGACGACGTCCTTGCGGTCACGCGTAACGCCGGGCGTCTCGAAGACCACCGCCTCCCGTGTAGCCGTGAGTCGGTTGACGAGCGTCGACTTGCCGACGTTGGGGAAGCCGACGACGGCGACGGCCCCCAGGAGCGGCGCGTCGCTCACGCCCGCGACGGGAGGTTCTCGCGCCGGGGCGGCGTGGCGTCGCGGGGTAGTCCGAGCTCGTGCATCCGCGCGAGCCACTCCCACAGCCGGCGGATCTCCGCCTCGATCTCCTTGGTCGCGGCCTGGTAGCCCTTCGACCCGCGCGGAAGGTCACCGAACCGCATCGGTTCTCCCCAGGCCAGGGACACCGGGCTCCGGCGGCCGGGCTTCCAGGCCGCGGAGGCGTAGATGGCAATCGGCACGACCGGGACTCCCTCCTGGATCGCGACCATGGCCGCGCCGGGCTTCGCCTCGCCCGGCTCGCCCGAGTGCTGCCGCGTGCCCTCGACGAAGAGCCCGAGCACGCCCCCTTCTCGGACGGTGTCGCGCATGCGGCGCAGCGCGTCGCGGTCGGACTCGCCGCGGCGGACGGCGATGGTGCCGTGCGCCCGGATCAGCTGCGAGAAGCCCGGGTGGTCGAAGAGCTCGGTCTTGGCGACGAACGCGATGCGGCGCGGGCAGACGGTTCCCAGCACCGGGATGTCGATGAAGGCCGCGTGGTTGACCGCGAGCACGCAGCCTCCCTCGCGCGGGAGGCGTTCAGTGCCGTACGAGCGGATGCGGACGAGCACGCGCGTCGCCGTTGCGAGGATGCCCTTGCCGACCGTCCAGTAGACGAGGTCGACGCCGTTCACGCGCCCGCCCTCGCCTGGACGAGCTGCTCGATGCGGTCGAGGACGCCCTCGACGGTGAGCTCCGTCGTGTCGATCATCTCCGCGTCGCCGGCCGGCTGCATCTGCGCCGCGTCGCGCTCGTCGCGCAGGCGTAGGTC
>DAITAN010000165.1:0-5598 GCA_036824235.1 Gaiellaceae bacterium
ACCGCGTCGATCTCGGCCTCGAGCGTGAGGACCCGCCGCTCGAGGTCGTCGAACCGCGCGGGCTCCTCACCGCCGCTCGCCTGCGGGGCGGCAGGCGCCTGCGGCCGGAGGAGGAGAGCGAGAAGGAGGGCGCCGAAGGCCAGCAGCCCGGCGATCGGCGAGCCCGCCGCCACGATGATCACTACGAGGAGGCCTCCGACGATGACCTTGCCGCTCATCGCGCCTTCTTGGAGCGGTCGCTCGGACGGAGCTCGACGTGCAGGTCGCAGTCGAGCGCGTGCGCGAGCTTGAGGAGCGTGTCGATGCGAGGCGGCCTTCCGCCGGACTCGAGGCGCGCGATGGCCGATTGCGTCGTGCCGCACACGCGCGCGAGCTCGGCCTGCGAGAGCCCGAGCTCGCGGCGACGCTCGGAGACCTGCTCGGCGATCTGGGCGAAAAGCCAGCCGTCCTGGGCGCCGGCGAGGCGCTCGCGGAGGCGCTCGATCGCCCGCTCGGTCGTGTGCTGGCGTTCTTCCTTGGTCGGTTTCGCCATCGCAGTTCTGCTATTGATATAGCACGCCTGCGATGGAAGTCAAGGTCCCGGCGCGAGCTCCTCCAGGTGGGCGTCGGAGGCGGGCCCCTCGACGAGATAGACACGGACGCTGTTCTCGCCCCGGCGGTAGGCATCCTCGGGGGTCACCGCCGACACGAGGGTCTCGCCGGAGTAGTCGAACGACCGCGTGACGGCGACGATCGTCCCGTTCACGGCGATGGCGACGTCGTGGCTCCCGGGCGCGCCGCGGATCCGCCCGGACACCCGGACCGGCGCGAGGGGCGAGTCGGGGTCGTAGGCGCTCGACCCGTAGCTCTCGAAGGTCGGCCCGCCGCCGGAAGCGACGTTGAGCGCGTCTACGCGCCTGCCCAGGAGCTCCGGCCGCGGGCCGACCGCGTAGAGGCCGGGAGCCTCGTTTCCCTCGCCGAAGAGGGCGATCTGGTGCGCGAGCAGGCGGTCGCGCTTCTCGACCAGCTCGTCGGCATCTCCGACGACCACCTCGCCGGAGTAGGTGTGCACTACCACGTCGGTCTCCTCGCCGGCCTGTCCGAGGGTCGACCGGCCGTCCGTCTGCCAGGGAATCTCGACGCCGAGGATGTCGGCCATCGTGGGCAGGAGGTCGATCGTGCGGACGTGGTCGTCGACGACTTCGCCGCGGGCCTGGCCGGGCGCCTTGACGAACAGCGGCACGAACGCGATCTCCTCGAGGTTGCCCGTGTGAACGCGCCTCCGCTCGCCGTGCGGCCGGAAGCTGACGCCGTGGTCGGCAACGACGACGACGAGCGCATCGTCGTAGATCCCGGTCTCCTCGAGCCGGTCGACGATCCGCCCGAGCTCGAGGTCCGTGTAGCCGACCTGGAGCAGGTGACGCTGCCATCCCTGCGTGGCGAGCTCCGGGTCGCCCGTCCACCGCTCGCCCACCATTCCCGGCTGGAAGCCGAGGTTAGCCGCGTAGACCTTCCCGTTCGGGAGGTACTCCCAGGGGTGGTGGGGAAGGAGGACGTGGAGGAAGGACAGAGTCGGGCGCTCCTCGCGCTTGAGCCCGTCGATGAACTCCTGCACCTCGGCGCCGCGCTCGGTGTACGCGGCCGGCCTCCCGCCGGGCTGCGACGGCCCCTCCTGGAGGCGAACGACCGGGCCGTCGCCGCCGAAGCCCCGCCAGGCAGTGGAGATGGAGGGCAGGCGGCGGCTCGTGTCCTCGGGGAGCACCAGGTGGCCGTAGACGATCGAGAGGTCGGAGAGGAGCGAGCCCACGCGCTGGACGAGGGGCTCGCGGTCTTCGTCGCAGAGCGACTGGGGGCAGAGGTGTGCCTGCGACTCCTGCGCGTGCAGGTCGTAGGCGCCGCCGAGCAAGGTGAAGAGATTGTTCGGATGGTCGAGGTAGAGCGGGAGGTCGTCCTCCTCCGGCCACCGGCCGGTGAGCATGGCCGGGACCGCGCCCGTCGTCCACTCGTGCACGGTCGTCGCGTTGCGGTACCAGGTTGCGTCACCGGCGAGCCGGGCGAAGTTGGGATAGCGGACGGCGTCGATCTCGCCGTTCGAGTCCATGAGCGAGACGGTCGGGAGCTCGTCGAAGACGACCATGACGACGGGGGCGGTGGCCGGCACCTCGGCCAGGCGGGGCTCCGGCGCGTCCTCGAGCACGAGCCGCGAGGTCGGCGAGACGAAAAGGAAGAGGACGAGGAAGACGATCGGCGCCGCTCCGAGGACGGTCAGGAGCATCCGGGCAGGCTTCGCGCGCGCGTAGAGGAGTGCCGCCGCCGCGCCCACGGCCGCCGCCGCCGCGATCAGGACGAGCGAGGAGGCGTCGACGCCGCGGATTACCTGGAGCAGGATCAGCCCGACGAGCCCGCCGACGAAGACGAGGTGGAGAATGGTCGCCGCGAGCCCGTGGGCGAGGCCGGCCAGCGCCTCCAGGGTGAGCAGCACGAGCGGCGGGATCACGACCAGCCCGAGGGCGAAGAACACGATGTCCCAGCGGGTCGAGCCGCGGACAGCGAAGAACTCCACGTTGCGCGAGAGGAGGTCGAAGACGGGCTGTGCGACCGCGACGGCGCTCAGGCCCGCGAGGTGCAGGCCCGCCGTCTCGAGCGACCCGGGCGGGTCAGGCGGGCGGACTTGCACGGTAGAGAATTCGTGTCCCCGACGGTAACGTCTCCCGGCGTTCGACCCGCCAGCGCTCGTCGAGTGCGCGCTCGAAGGTCTCCGTCTCGTAGTCCGGGTTCGCCCCGGGCCCCTTGCGTGCGAGCAGCCGCTTCACCATCGGGTCCTCGCGCGTGGGGAACTCGATGACCAGCTCGGTCCCGAGCCCGGCCAGCCAGTCCAGGAAGTCGCGAACCGGGACGTTGCTCGTCAGCACGACGTGATGCACGAGCGCCAGCGCGAGGGTCAGCTCCGGCCGGCCGCGGTCGGCGAGAGGCCGCCGTTCCTCGCCACGCCAGCCGAGACCGGGGGAGGGGTCGGCCAGGTTCCCGACCAGTGGGAGGATGGTCTCGGCTCCCTCGGCGTGCAGCTCGCGGTACAGGGCCTCGACGACCGCAGCATCGGCGTCGACGGCCACGGTGTAGTCGGCGTTCTCGGCGGCGATGCGCGTGTAGCGGCCGTCATTGCAGCCGAGGTCCCATACGAGGCTCCGGCGCCGGAGGCCTGCAGCCTCGCGCACGAAGTCGGCCTTGGCTGCTGCGTCGGCTTCGTCGTAGGGGTTGGTCGTCCCGTATGTCGACCAGGCGGTGCGGCCCGGCTTCCACTCGAGCCGCCGCACGAGCTTGCGCAGCTTGCGGGCGTTGGCGCGGATCAGCTCCGCGTGGAAGCCGGCGCGCTTGAGGTCCTGCTTCACCTCGCGATCGGCGTAGCGGGCCTCGAGCTTCGCGTGCAGGACGACGTTCGTGAGGACACCGCGCCGGAAGCGGTCGCGAAAGCTGAGGAGCCGGCGCATCTCGTCAGGCTCGATCCCCTCGAGCGAGCCGCGGAGCCACGGCTGGAAGGGCACGCCCTTGTAGGCCTGAAGCATCAGCGGGTAGAGCACGAGCGTGCAGAACTGCCGGTAGCCGGCCCACGGCTCTCCCTCGCGCAGACGCTCGAAGGAGCCCACGTCGACGAAGACCGCCTGCGCACCCCGCCACTGCACGTTGTACGGGGAGGCGTCCTTGAGGATCAGCTTCTCGTCGAGCGCGCCGAGCAGGAGCTCGAGCTGGAGCAGCGCGGCGTCCTTGAGCATCCCGAACGGCCACTCGTACGGATACGAGACGACGGGGATGCGGTCGTGGCGCAGGACGGCGGCGACCCGAGCGGGGTCGAGCTCCGCCGGAAGGCCGTTCGGCTCGGAGATCCGCTCGGTGCCGACGAGCTTCCCCTGCGCAACGTTGTCGCGGAAGAGCGACGTCGCCGCGAGCGCCTCCCAGTCGTCGAGGCCGCGCTCGGACAGCGCCCGGTGGACGGAGTCTCCGGCGTAGAAGACTCGGCTGTCCGGGTCGCGAAAGGAGCCGCGCTCGACCCGGGGCTCCACGTCAGCTACGAGTCGTTCTTCCTTCGGATGCCGATGAAGCCCAGGAACCGTCGCCAGTAGAACTTCCCCGCGACGGCGACGGCGGCCACGCCGCCGACGATCGCCTGGACGATCATCGAGCCCGAGCCAGCATCCAGATATGCGAAAAGGCCGCCCATTTGTGTCGGATTGGAGAATACCGACGAGGGCGGCGCGGGCGGGAGCTTGTCGCCCCCGCCCGCCGATTCCGACTAGGACTCTTCCGGCTTGTAGAGCCCGATCGCTGCGCCCGTGGGATCCGCGACGATCGCCATCCGGCCGACCGTGGGGATGTCCATGGCCTGGGTGACCGCTGTCGCGCCCAGGGCCGTCGCCTGCTCGAGGCTCGCGTCGACGTCGCCGGTGGCCACGTACGGGAGCCAGCCCGGAGCACCGGGCATGTCCGCCTGCCTCTGGTAGGCGCCGGCGCGGTCGACGCCGTTCGAGCGGAAGATCGTGTACATGAAGCCGTCGCCCATGTCCTGTTCGCTCGCCTCCCAGCCGACCACCTCGGCGTAGAAGCGCTTCGCGCCCTCGATGTCGCTCGTCCCGAGCTCGTCCCAGACGAAGACGCCCTCCGACGTGGGCGGGGCGTCCACCGACTGGAACAGAGCGAAGACCGCGCCCTGCGGGTCGGTGGCGACCGCCCAGCGCCCGACGCCCTCGATGTCGCTTGGCTCGACGAGGAGAGTCGCGCCTGCCGACGTGGCGCGCGCGGCTGCCGCGTCGACGTCGTCCGTGACGATGCTGCCGAGCCAGTGGGCGGGCTCGTCGCCGTCGACGGGGCCGAAGCCGCCGTGGGTCTGGTCGTTCGCCTTGATCATCGGGTACTCGAACTCGCCCATCGGGAAGATCTCGAGCTCCCACCCGAGGAGCTCCGTGTAGAAGCGCTGCGCCGCCTTTGGGTCGGGCGATCTGTGGTCGTGCCACCCGAAGCGGCCGATCGCGGTTTCGACCGTGCTCATCCGTCTCCCTTCGTGGTTTGTCGCCACGCTAGACCCGGTCCCGCCGGGGCGCAAATATCGCTGTTCGGTGAACGGATTGGGCGTCCGGGCGGCCCAAGAAAAACGGTGCAGGGCCGGCCGGCCTCCGAGGGGTTGACCTCGGACCCCTCGCGAGGGAGGATCGCGCGCACGGGGGACACACAGCGGGCCGACGGGTCGCTGCAGTGTGGTCCCGGCCAACAGCCGGATCAGTCCGCATGAGATCGGGAGGGGATCGAGGCATGAACGGATCTATTCACCGTGTTTGGCGCAGCATGCGCCGGCGGCGCCTGGCAGGGGCGGTCGCCACACTGGGCGTCGTCGTCGCCGTGGCAGTCGCCATGCCGGCCGCGGGCGCGCCCGGAGATCTGTCCGAGCAGGCGACGAGCGACCTCTGGGAGGCCATCCCCGGCACGCTGCCCGAGACGAAGGGCGGGGCGGAGGCGGTCGTCGAGCCCGACAGCTTCCGCGCGTTCGAACTCGACGTCGACGGCCTGGAAGGGGCACGATCTCCGACGAAGTCGCACGGCTGGCGGCGGACTTCACGCGCGCGCCGCAGC
>DAITAN010000166.1:0-5554 GCA_036824235.1 Gaiellaceae bacterium
GACGAGATCGACCTCGTCGTCGCCGGCGGGATCCGCAACGGCGGCGACGTCGCCAAGGCGCTCGCGCTCGGGGCGAAGGCCGTCGCGCTCGGCCACTCGGCCCTGGTCGCGCTGAACTGCAACAAGGAGATCCCAGGCGTCACGGACTATGAGGGCACCATCGGCGTGCCGGCCGGCCAGTGTTATCACTGCCACACCGGCCGCTGTCCCGTGGGCATCACGACCCAGGATCCGGAGCTGCGCAAGCGCCTCGTCGTCGAGGAGGCAGCGGAGCGCACCTACAACTTCCTCCACACGCTGACGCTCGAGGTGCAGATGCTCGCGCGTGCGTGCGGGAAGACGAACGTCCACTCGCTCGAGCCCGAAGATCTCTGCGCCCTCACGGTCGAGGCGGCGGCGATGGCCAAGGTGCCGCTCGCCGGGACGGAGTACATCCCAGGAGTCACCGAGGAGAAGGCGCTGTCGGAGATCAAGCGGCTCCTGGAGAAGCACCTCGAGTACCCGGTCGACTACCTCCCCGACCAGCCGGCCGAGTACGCCGGGGCCGAGGACTAGCCGTGTCGACCAAAGAGCCCGAGAAGATCAGGTCGATCGACGCCGAGTACCTCGCCGGCCGGCGCTTCTCCTACCAGGAGAACATCGCCGAGATCGAGGATGTCGACCTTCTCGCCGCCACGCCGGGCGAGGACCTCAACTGGCTCGAGGACGTCGAGCTGCTGGAAGAGGAAGGCGTCCCGGCGGTCTTCGACCGCTACTCGAACTCGTTCCTGAAGATCTACTTCGACATCCCCGATGGGCGCGGAGACGAGATCGCCCGCAAGGTGCTCGTCAAGCACCTCCAGTCCGGCAATTCCTACGGCATCCAGCTGAAGGAGGCCCACGCCAAGTTCCCGCAGCCGGAGCTCGGCCCATGGGTCGAGGGCTCGAAGACGGTCGGCGCCGACTGGCAGCCGCCGGTCCTCGAGGGCTGGGAGCCCCCCGAGGGGCACTGAGACCGGAACGCCGCGCCGAGCAAGCCCGGCGCGGCGTCGGGATGCTTAGACCCGCGTGCCCCGGCGGCCGTAGCCGACGCCGCCGAAGAGCAAAACCACGAGCAGGACGATGATCAGGACCCACAACCAGGTCGCCATCCTGGGACCCCCTTCCCCGTAGACGGGCTGAAGGTTGCCGCTCGGGGCCTCTTCCAAACCTTGCGCTGTAAAAGCGAAGGGGCGGGCGCCGGGCGGGCCCGCCCCCTCGGAGTTCCCGGGGTGAGGCGCTGACGGACCCAACGAGGCGGCGCGGTGCGCCTCATCAGGGCCGGCGTGCTCCGCAGTCCCCGGTATCGACCATGACTACGAGCGAGTTCGCGGGTCGGATTTATTCTGCTCGACCGCCGCTAGATCCCGGCTTCGCGCCGCGGTAGGCTCGACACCCACCGCCGACCGTCAGGAGGCTCTCATGGGATTGATCCCCACAAGCGTCGGCCGCTTCCACCTCGAGCTGGGCGGGAAGCCCTGCGGGTTCGTCGACTCCGTCGAAGGCGGTGGCGTCGTAGCGGAGGTGGTGACCGAGGAGCCGGGCGCGGAGCACTACCTCAAGAAGCACCTCGGAGCCGCCGCCCCGGAGCCGATCGTGCTCACCTTCGGGCTCGCGCTCGCGCCGGGTGTGTACGGCTGGCTGGCAGACGCCTGGAACGGAGAGCAGGTGCCACGCGACGGCAGGATCGTCTTTGTCGACGCGACGCTGAAGGCGACTCGGCAGATCGAGTTCCGGGAAGCCGTCGTCACGAGCGTCACCTTCCCGAAGCTCGATGGGTCGTCGAAGGACGCCTGCCGGCTCACGATCGTGCTCGATCCGGAGGAGACGCGCCACCAGAAGGCCTCCGACAAAGTGGGGGCGACACGCACGACCAAGACGAAGCAGTGGCTCGCCTCCAACTTCAGCGTCGAAGTCGACGGCCTCGACGCCAAGCACGTGGCAAAGGTGGACGCGTTCACCGTTGCGACTGCGGGTCAACCCATCGACTTTCCCGGCCTGCGCGTCACGATCGCCGAGTCGGGCGCCGAGACCTGGCGCGCCTGGCATGAGGAGTTCGTGGTCCAGGGTATGAACGACGACGGCCGCGAGCGGTCTGGCGCCCTCGTCCTCTTCGATCCGACCCTGCAGGAGATCGGACGGGTCCGGCTCGCAGGCGTCGGCATCCACCGGCTCGCGGTCGAGAAGGCCGAGGCCGGCCAGGAAGCGGTCGCGAAGGTCGTGGCGGAGCTCTACTGCGAGCGGATGGAGCTCGCGCTCTAATCGCCCCCGCAGTCGCCTCTGACGTCGTCGAGTCGTTCCGCCGGGACGGCGCCGTGTGCGTGCGCGGCGCCTTGTCCCCCGAGGAGATTGCGCTCGTCGAGCGCGGCATCGAGCGGAACCTCGCCCAGCCAAGCCCGCGCGCGATCGTGGCCAGCCGCCCGGATGATCCCGGCCGCTTCGTCGAGGACTTCTGCAACTGGCAGGAGATCCCCGAGTACGAGGAGCTCATCCACGGCTCGAATGCTGCCGCGATCGCGGGTGAGCTGATGGGCAGCGAGCGCGTGCGCCTCTTCCACGACCACCTGCTCGTCAAGGAGCCGGGTACGGCGCAGCGCACGCCCTGGCACCAGGATCAGCCGTACTACAACGTCGAGGGCACGCAGGCCTGCAGCATGTGGCTGCCGGTCGACCTGGTCGACCGCGCCTCGGCGCTCGAGTTCGTCGCCGGTTCCCACCTCGGCCCATGGCTGATGCCGAGGACGTTCCTGGACAACGAAGCGAAGTGGTTCCCCGAGGGCAGCCTCGAGGAGCTGCCGGACATCGACGCCGACCCGGAGCGCTTCCGCGTCGTCGGCTGGGCGCTGGAGCCCGGCGACGCGGTCTTCTTCTACATGCTCACGCTGCACGCCGCCGGCGGAGTCTCGGGAAGCGCGCGGCGACGGGCGTTCTCGATCCGTTTCCTCGGCGACGACGTCCGGCATGCACCGCGGCCCTGGAAGACGTCACCCGAGTTCCCCGGTCTGGCGGACGAGCTGCCGCCCGGCGCGCCGATGGAGCACCCGCTGTTCCCGGTTCTCTGGGAGCGCTAGCCCGGCGAGTGGCAGACGGCTTCGATGTTGTTGCCGTCGGGATCGAGCACGAAGGCGCCGTAGTACTGCTCGTGGTAGTGGGGCCGCACGCCGGGCTCACCGTTGTCCGACCCGCCGGCGGCCAGGCCGGCCGCGTGGAACGCGTCGACGGTCTCCCGGTCGCGCGCGCGGAAGGAAACATGCGTGGGCGCGCTGGGCTCGTCGCCGCGCGTGTAGACCCAGAAGTCGGGCCCGGCATCGTCGACGGCGAACCCGACGACCTCCTCGCTCTCCCAGTCGCCCCAGACGCGGTAGCCGAGCGGCTCGAGCGTCTCAGCGTAGAACGCCTTCGCGGCAGCGAGGTCGCTCACGTTCAGGCCGACGTGGTCGATCATGCCGGCCTCAACGCTACCCGTTCCCCCGCTCGCCGCGTGAGACTACTCCGGTGCCCGCCTCGGCCTTCCTACTCGCCCTCGGCGCCGCCTTCGTGCACGCGCTCTGGAACCTGCTTCTCGCCCGCGCGCGTGATCCGGAGGCCGCCGGCGCCGTCGCGCTTCTCACGGCGGTCGTCGTCTTCGCGCCGCTGACCGCACTGCAGTGGGAGATCGAGGCGGAGGCCTGGCCCTACATCGCGGCCAGCTCGCTCCTCGAGCTCGTCTACTTCGCTTTCCTGGGGGCGGCCTATCGGCGCGCGGAGGTCTCGGTCGTCTACCCGCTCGCCCGCGGGCTCGCACCCGTCCTCGTCCTCGTCGCCGGCGTCGTGGCGCTCGGCGCGGACACCACCGCCGTGCAGGCGTTTGGCGTTGTCCTGGTTGGGCTAGGAGTTCTGCTCGTGCGTGGGCTCCGCCGGCCCGCCGGGGCCTCGGGCGTCCTCTTCGGCCTCGCGATCGCGTCCTCGATCGCGGCGTACACGCTCGTGGACGACGAGGGCATCCGCTTCGCGAACGCCGTCACCTACCTGGAGCTGACGCTGATCGTCCCCGCGATCGGGTACGCGGCCGGGATCGCCGCCGTCAAGGGGCGCTCGGCGCTGCGCGCCGAGCTCGGGCCGGCCAGCGTCGTCGCCGGTCTCGGCATGTGGGTCGCGTACGGGCTCGTCCTCGCCGCACTGGCGCGCGCCGAGGCTGCCCCGGTCGCGGCCGTGCGGGAGACGAGCGTCGTCATCGCCACCGTGGGCGCCGCGCTGTTTCTCAAGGAGCGCGTTGGCCCGGCCCGCTTGGCCGGGGCTGTCCTCGTCGCCGCGGGCGTGGCCCTACTGGGCTTCTAAGCCCGTCCCCATCGGCTGAGGACGGTTCAGCCCTGGAGCCAGAGGGCGAGGGCGGCGAGGGAGTTCGCGTCCGAGAGCTCGGCGAGGACGCCGCGGAGGGGCAGGCGCTCGGTGACGAGGTCGTCGCCCTCCTCGCGCTCGCCGATGCCGACGTCGGTGAGCTCCGTGGCCTCGAAGGCGTGGACGTACTCCGTGGAGTAGTCGGGCGCCGCCCAGAACTCGCCCAGCTTGCGCCACGAGGCGGCCGTGAGGCCGCACTCCTCGACGAGCTCGCGTGCGGCGCACTCCTCGGGGGTCTCGCCGTCCTCGATCGATCCTGCGGGAAGCTCCAGCGTGCGGCCGTCCGCGCCCGCGCGGGTCTGGCGGACGACCACGAGCTGGCCGCCGTCCACGGCGACGATGCTGACCGAGTCGGGAAGGTGAAGCACCTCCACGTCGCGGAGTCTAGGCTGCGCCCGTGTCCAGGCCTCGTGCCAGAGACCTCGGGATCCGCATCGGGACGCTGCCCACCGGGGAGCTGAACGCGATCACCGATGTACCGGGCGTCCGCGTCGGGCACGAGACGATCGTCGAGGGCGACTCCGTGCGCACGGGCGTCACGGTCGTCTTCCCGCACGAGGGCAACCCGTGGGAGGAGCCCGTCTTCGCGGGCGCCCACCGCCTGAACGGGAACGGTGAGCTGACAGGGCTCGAGTGGATCCGCGAGTCGGGGATGCTCACGTCGCCGATCGGGCTCACGAACACCCACTCGGTCGGCGTCGTCCACGACGCCCTCATCGCGGCCGAGGTCGAGCGGCGCGAAGGCGGTGACGACTTCTGGAGCCTGCCCGTCGTCGGCGAGACCTGGGACGGGCCGCTGAACGACATCAACGGGATGCACGTTCGGCCCGAGCATGCGAAGGCCGCGCTCGGGCGCGCCGCCGCGGGCCCCGTCGCCGAGGGCAACGTCGGCGGCGGCACCGGGATGATCTGCCACGAGTTCAAGGGCGGCATCGGGACCTCCTCGCGCGTCGTCGAGGAGGTCGGCGGCCACGTCGTCGGCGTGCTCGTGCAGGCGAACTACGGCCGCCGCGAGCGCTTCCGGGTCGACGGCGTGCCTGTCGGCGAGGACATCTCCGAGTCGGTCGTCCCGCTACCCAGCGTGCCCGGCGCCGCGCCCGGCGGCTCGATCATCGTCCTCATCGCGGCGAGCGCGCCGCTCCTCCCCGGCCAGTGCGAC
>DAITAN010000167.1:0-5521 GCA_036824235.1 Gaiellaceae bacterium
CGGGCCGTCAAGGACGACGCCGAGCTCGACGCCATCCGCGCCGCTGCGCGCGCCACCAGCGCCGCCTACGAGCGCCTGGCGCAGGAGCCCGTCGTCGGCCGCACCGAGGCGGAGGTCGCCTGGTGGTTCGAGAGGACGCTCCGGGACGAGGGCGCGGAGGGCCTCGCGTTCCCCGTCATCGTCGGCGCCGGGCCGAACGCCGCGCTGCCGCACCATCACCCCGGCGACCGCAAGATCGGGCCCGGCGAGACGATGATCGTCGACGCCGGCGCCCTCATGGACGGCTACTGCTCGGACTGCACGCGGACGTTCGCCACCGGCCCGCTGCCCGACCTGCTCCAGCAGGGCTACGACCTCTGCCGCTCGGCGCAGGCGAACTCGCTCGCGGCGGTTCGCCCGGGCGCGACGGGAGCCGAGCTCGACGCGATCGCGCGCGACGAGATCGAGGCCTCGGGCCTCGCGCCGGTGCTCCACGGCCTCGGACACGGCCTCGGCCTGGACGTGCACGAGCTCCCGGTGC
Organism: Gaiellaceae bacterium; assembly: GCA_036824235.1. Classification (GTDB taxonomy): domain Bacteria; phylum Actinomycetota; class Thermoleophilia; order Gaiellales; family Gaiellaceae; genus JAIBJN01. The sequence continues at coordinate 521 of DAITAN010000167.1, forward strand.
TGCGCCCGTCCTCGACGGACACGCTCGTCCCCGGCAACGTCGTCACGGTCGAGCCGGGCGTCTACCTCGCCGGCGTGGGCGGCATCCGGATCGAGGATCTGGTCATCGTCGGCGAGGGCGGGCCGGAGGTGCTGACGACCTTCACGAAGGATCTGGTTACGCTCCACTAGCCACTAGACTCCTGCCCGTGGCCGAGACCGTCACCACCAACCAGTTCAAGAACGGCATGCACGTCGAGCTCGACGGGCAGGTCTGGCGCATCGTCGAGTTCCAACACGTGAAGCCCGGCAAGGGCGGCGCGTTCGTGCGCACGAAGCTCAAGAGCCTCGAGTCCGGCTCGGTCGTCGACAAGACCTTCCGCGCCGGCGAGAAGATGCCTCGTGTTCGTACGGAGACGAAGAACGTCCAGTACCTCTACGACTCCGGCGACGAGGTCGTCTTCATGGACGAGGAGACGTACGAGCAGTTCACGCTTCCGCGCAACGATGTGGCCAGCGAGCTCGACTTCCTGCAGCCTTCGGCCAGCGTCCAGCTCATGACGGTGGACGGGCGCCCGGGCGGGATCCAGCTGCCCACCTCGGTCGAGCTCGGCGTGTCCGAGACGGAGCCGGGCGTGCGCGGCGACACGGTCTCGAACGTGACCAAGCCGGCGACGCTGGAGACGGGGGCCGTCGTGCAGGTGCCTCTCTTCGTCAACGTCGGCGACCGCATCAAGGTCGACACGCGCGAGCGCCGGTACATCTCCCGGGCCTAGTCGGACCCGTGCCGCACCTCGTCGACACGACGATCCGGCTCCTCTCCCAGGAGCCGCTCGCCGAGCGCGTCTCCGCGGCGGGCCTCTACGAGCTCGCGGCCGAGCTCGACAAGGCGGGCTTCGCCTGTCTGGAGGTCTCCGGCGGCGGCTGCTTCGACAGCGCCGTGCGGCGCGGCGTCGAGAGCCCCTGGGAGCGCATCCGCTCCATCCGCGCGCGCTGCTCGACCCCTCTGGGCATGGCGCTTCGCGGCAGGTTCCTCGTGGGCGCGCGCCCGGTCTCGGGCGACCTCGTCCGCCGCTTCGTGGCAAGCGCGGCGGCGAGCGGCATCGACGTGTTCCGCATCCACGACCCGCTCAACGACCTCTCGAACCTCCGCGAGGCCGCCGACGCGATCCGCGACGCCGGCAAGGAGCTCTCCGTCGGCCTCGTCCACAGCCCCGGGCCGACCGGCGAGACAGAGGTGCTGCTCGAGCGGGCGCACAACCTGGCCGACCTCGGCGCTGCGCGCGTCCTCATCCACGACCCTGCCAGCTCGCTCCATCCGGCCAAGGCCCGCGAGCTCGTCGAGCGGGTGCAGGAGGCCAGCGGGCTGCCGGTCGGGCTGCACTGCCAGGGCGCGGGCGGCGTCGCACTCGCAGCTGCGATCGAGGCAGTGCGTGCCGGCGCGGAGCGCATCGCGTGCGCGCTCTACCCGGTCGCGCTCTCGCTTCATCGCGTCTCGGCGGAGGCGTTGACGCAGGCGCTCGCCGGCCTCGGGCACGACGCGGGGGTCGACCTCGACGTGCTGTGGCGCGGGTCGGAGCTCGTGGACGAGGCGCTCGGCGACGAGCCGGTACCGCCGCTTTCCCCGCGCGTGGCCGTGCGCGCCGCGGAGTACAGCCTTCCCGCCGGCCTCGTCGCGGAGCTCGACGCACGACTGCGCGAGCACGCGTCCGCCGACCGGCTGGACGAGGTGCTCGACGAGCTGACGACGATCCGGCGCGAGTGCGGCTGGCCGCCGCTCGCGTCCCCGATCGGACAGGTGCTCGGCTCCCAGGCGCTCCTGCACGTCCTTTCCGCCCAGCGCTGGCGCTTCGTCGTCGACGAGCTCCGCGACCTGGTGGAGGGGCGGTACGGATCGCCGCCCGGCGAGGTCGACCCGACCGTAAGGCGAGCAGTCGAGCTTCTGGGCGACGGCGTGCCGATCGTGGACAACGGCCCAAAGGGCCTCGACGAGCTGCGCGAGGACGCAGAGGGTCTCGCCTCGAGCGAGGAGGAGCTCCTCCTGCTCGCGCTCTACGACGAGGACGCCGAGCCGCTGCTTCGCGCCGTGCGCGGGCGCGGACGCCGTGACGAGTCCGACACGGCCGGGTTGACGCCGAGCGAGGCCGAGCGGCTCCGCGAGATCATCCGCGTCGTCCAGGAGTCGGGCATCGGCGAGGTGACGATCGAGGAGGGCGAGATGCGCGTCACCGTGCGCCGCTCGGACGAGCGCGCCGAGGTGCCCCTCGCGAGCGTCGCGGTGCCGACTGCCCCGGTGCACGAGGAGCCGGACGGCGTCACCGAGCCGCTCGCGTCCGACGTCATCAGGATCGAGTCCCCGATGGTCGGCACGTTCTACCGGGCGCCCGAGCCTGGTGCGGCGGCGTTCGTCGAGGAGGGGGACACCGTCGAGGCGGGACAGACGCTCTGCATCCTCGAGGCGATGAAGCTGATGAACGAGGTCAAGGCCGATTCCGAGGCCGTCGTGCGGCGGATCTGCGTCGACAACGAGACCGCCGTCCAGTACGGCGACCTCCTCTTCGAGCTCGAGCCCCTGAACGGCCGGCCGCTCGACGCGCTGTAGTGGAGCCGTGTTCCGCCGCGTCCTGATCGCCAACCGCGGCGAGGTCGCCGTGCGGATCGTGCGCGCCTGCCACGAGCTGGGGGTCGAGGCCGTCGCGGTGTACTCGACGGCCGACCGCGACTCGCTGCACGTGACTCTTGCCGACCAGGCCGTCCACGTGGGTCCTCCTGCGGCCGCGCAGAGCTACCTCAACGTTCCCTCGCTCGTGGCCGCGGCTACGACCACCGGCTGCGACGCCGTCCATCCCGGCTGGGGCTTCCTCGCCGAGAACGCCGCTTTCGCGGCGGCATGCGAGGACAACGACCTCGCGTTCGTCGGGCCTCGCCCCGAATCGATCGAGGTCATGGGCGACAAGATCCGCGCCAAGGAGGCGGTCGCGGCCGCCGGGCTCCCGCTCGTGCCTGGCTCGGACGGTTCGGCCACCCTGGAGCAGGCACGCTCCCTCGCGGGCGAGATCGGCTTCCCGCTGCTCCTCAAGGCGGCTGCAGGAGGCGGCGGGCGCGGCATGCGTCTCGTCGCCGATGCCGAGGAGCTGGAATCCGCGTACCGCACGGCCTCGGCCGAGGCGCTCGCAGCGTTTTCGGACGGCTCGCTCTATGTCGAGCGCGCGATCGTCGGCGCCCGTCACGTCGAGATCCAGGTGCTCGGCGACGGCGAGGGCCGTGTGCTGACGCTCGGCGAGCGCGACTGCTCCATCCAACGCCGCCACCAGAAGCTCGTCGAGGAGGGCCCGTCGCCGGCGGTGACGGAGGAGCTGCGGGCCGAGATGGAGGACGCCGCCTGCCGCGCGACCGAGGCGCTCCGCTACCGGGGCGCCGGGACGATTGAATTCCTGCTCGACGCCGAGGGCCGCTTCTACTTCATCGAGATGAACACGCGCCTCCAGGTGGAGCACCCGGTGACCGAGCTGCTCACCGGCGTCGACCTGGCGCAGGGCCAGCTGAGGGTCGCGGCCGGCGAGGGCCTCCCGCGCGAGGGCAGAGCCGAGCTGCGCGGCCACGCGATCGAGCTGCGCATCAATGCCGAGGATCCGGCGCACGATTTCCGACCAGCCCCGGGCACCGTGACGCGCTTCAGCCCGCCGCTCGGCCCGGGAGTCCGCGTGGACACGCACGTCTTCGACGGCTACGTGATCCCGCCGTACTACGACTCCCTCGTCGCCAAGGTGATCGTCTGGGCCGAGGACCGGCCGGCCGCGCTCCGCCGCGCGGTGCGAGCGCTGACAGAATTCCAGCTCGAAGGAGTGCCGACGACACGGGAGCTGGCCATCGACATCGTGAAGAGCGACGAGTTCGCGAGCGGCGACTACACAACCGCGTTCCTGGGAGACGTCGGCGGCTCGTTCGGCTCCATGGCCGGGGAGGCAGCATGACCGGGCGGCGCGCGGCCAGGCGCACGGCGCTCGAGCTCCTCTACCAGTGGGATCTCACCGGGCAGCCGCTCGCCAGCCTGCACGAGGGCGACGTGGACGAGTTCGCCCTCGAGTTCGCCGAGGGCGTCGCCGGCCAGGCCCCGGAGCTCGACGAGCGCATCAGCGAGGCCTCGGACGAGTGGCGCGCCGACCGGCTCGGCGTCGTGGAGCGGAACGTCGTCCGCATGGGGCTCTTCGAGCTCGACCGGGGCGACGTGCCCGTCGAGATCGCCGTGGACGAGGCCGTCTCGCTCGCCAAGCGCTATGCGAGCGAGGATGCGGGCCGCCTCGTGAACGGGATCCTCGGGCGGGTCGTGCGGGAGGCGAGGCAGCAGTGAACGAGCCGGATTCCGTCGCCCGCCTCCAGGAGCTGCTCGAGAAGGTCGAAGCCGCCCGCGCGGAGCTCGAGCGCTCGGAGGACGCTGAGCGGGCCGTCCAGGTGCTCCAGGAGCTGGCCGAACTCGCCAAGGAGGTGCAGGCCGAGGTCGAGCGCGCGCGCAGGGAGACGGATGAACAGTCCTGACGACCTGCGCCGGCTGACCGAGGACTTCCTCGGAGGCCTGCCCTTTGCGGCCGAGCTGGGGAAGCTCAAGGCCGCGCTGCGCTACTCGCTCCTGGGCGGCGGCAAGCGGATTCGCCCGGTGCTCTGCCTCGCGACCGGCGAGGCGCTGGGGCGGGAGGCCGACGAGCTGCTGCCGGCCGCGTGCGCGCTCGAGCTCGTGCACACCTTCAGCCTCGTCCACGACGACCTGCCCGCGCTGGACGACGACGATCTGCGCCGCGGCCAGCCGAGCGCCCACGTGCAGTTCGGCGAGGACGTGGCCATCCTGGCTGGCGACGCGCTGCTGGCGGAAGCCTTCCGCCTCGCGCTCCGCTATCCGGCGCCCGACGTGGCCCGCGAACTCGCCGACGCCACGCTGGGCATGATCGGCGGGCAGTACCTCGACGTCACGACCAACGGCGAGCTCGGCCCCGACGGGCTGCGGCAGCTCCACGCCCTCAAGACCAGC
>DAITAN010000168.1:0-5497 GCA_036824235.1 Gaiellaceae bacterium
GTCAAGGCGAAGGCCGCGAAGGACGCCGAGGCCGCGCTCGCAGGGCCGCTCGACGTCTACAACACGTTCTTCCTCGCCGGGCGAAAGTTCATCGGCGGCGACAACCCGTCCATCGCCGACATGCGCTTCGCGGCGACGCTCGAGTTCCTCCGCGCGATCGACTACGACCTCCCGTCGTGGGCCGAGGACTACATCGGCGCCATGGAGGACGCCCTTGGCGAGGCCTACACGGAGCCGGCCGCCGACGTGCGCGGCTACGTCGCCAGCGTGAAGGGGTAGCGGCCGTTTACGCACGGCCGCGATGAATTTTCGGCGCCGCTACGGTCTCAGAGAGAAGGAGACCAGAGAGAGGAGCCGACATGAAGCCCATCACTCCATGCCTGTGGTTCGACACGCAGGGCGAAGAGGCGGCGGAGTTCTACACGTCCGTTTTCCCGAACTCGAAGATCGCGGCCATCACACGTTACGGATCGGCCGGACCTCGGGCCGAGGGCATGGTCATGACCGTTACCTTCGAGCTGAACGGGCAGTCGTTCATGGCCCTGAACGGCGGCCCCGATTTCACGTTCAACGAAGCCATCTCCCTCGAGGTGCTCTGCGAGAACCAGGAGGAGGTCGACAACTACTGGGGCACGCTCTCGGAGGGCGGCGAGGAAGGCCCGTGCGGGTGGCTCAAGGATAAGTTCGGGGTGTCGTGGCAGATCGTGCCCAGCCGCTTGTACGAGCTCATCCAGGATCCGGATCCTGAAAAGTCGCAGCGGGCGATGGAGGCCATGCTCGGCATGAAGAAGATCGAGATTGAGGGCCTCGAGCGGGCGGTGGCAGCGGTCTAGGTAGCGCCTTAGCGCGTCAGACCGACGAGCGTCCCGCCTGCCACCACGAGCAGCGCGACGACGACCAGACGGCGGCCGATCAGCTCGCTACGGCCCAGGAAGATGGCGGCCAGGACGACCGTCCAGAGCACGCCGGTCCCGGCGAGCGGCGCGACCACGGTCACTCGGGCGCGGTCGAGCGCCTCGAAGAGCGCTCCCTGGCCGATCGCGAGGACGACGCCGGAGGACGCGAACGGGAGGAAGGCGTCCTGGAGGCGCCGGAAGGGCGCAGGGCGTCGCAGGAGGTTCGCCACGAGGAGGAGCGAGCCTCCGAGCATGACGACCGTCGACTGAGCGAGCGGATCGGCCGCGATGTCCTCGCCGACTGCGCGCGCGACGTTGTCGCGCAGCCCGAAGGCCGCGGCGACGGACACGGCAAGAACGGCCCCGTAGGTGCGGTAGTCGGCCGGCCGCTCGCCCTCCAATGCGAGTACCACGCCGCCGGCGACCACGAGCAGCGTGCCCGCGGCGAGCGCGAGCTGGAACGGCTCCCCGAAAAGGACGACGGCGAAGAGCGCCGAGAAGAGCGGCGCCATCCCGAAGAGGATCCCGGCGCGCGAGGCTCCCGCAGCCTGCACCGCGTGAACGACCATGAGCAGCGAGACGCCGGGAACGAAGGCTCCGAGCAGGAGGAACGGCCAGAGCTCGCCGGCCTCGAACGCGTCGCCGGACGCGAACGCGAACGGCGCGACAACGGCGAACGCGACGAGCGTCATGACCGCCGAGCCCGCCTCGATGTCCTGCGATCGCGCGAGCCCGCGCCGCGTCGTGATGTTCAGGGCGCCGAGGAACAGCCCGGCGACGCACGCGAGGAGGACGCCCGTCAACGAGCCACTAGGTCCGAGACAAACCCGCTGAGCCGCTGCGTTTCATGCCGTAGCGGGGAGGGTACGCGCCCGAACATCAGGGGTCGCGTCGAAGGGGGAGACCATGTGGAGCTCGAAGCTCATCGTCGCGGTCGCCGTTGCGACCGTGGCGTTCGGTACTGCAGTGGCCGGGAGCGTCGTCGCGGTCGAGACGCCGAGCGACGAGGAGGCGCTCCAGGCAACTCGAGGGCCGGCTGACAAGGGCGTCGAGGCGCGGGTGAACCGCCTGCTCGCGCAGATGACGCTCGAGGAGAAGCTGGAGCAGATCCAGCTACTGCCGGACTTCCTCGTCACGCCGGAGGAGGTCGAGGCAGGGCTCGGCTCCGTCCTGAGCGTCACCGACCCGGCGCGCATCAGGGAGCTCCAGGAGATTGCGGTCAACGAGTCGCGCCTGGGCATCCCGCTCCTCTTCGCTTTCGACACGATCCACGGCTTTCGCACGGTCTTCCCGATCCCGCTCGGCGTGGGCGCGAGCTTCGACCCCGAGGTCGCCTTCGACGACGCGCTCTTCGGCGCCCGCGAGTCGGCCGTCGTCGGTCTCAAGCAGACGTACGCCCCCATGGTCGACGTCTCCCATGAGCCCCGCTGGGGCCGGATCTCCGAGGGCGCGGGCGAGGACCCGTACCTCAACGCGGTGCTTGCCGCCGCTCGCGTCAAGGGAATCCAGGGGCGCGACTACAGCGCGCGCGACAAGCTGGTCGCCAGCCCGAAGCACTTCGCCGCCTACGGGCAGCCCGAGGCCGGGCGCGACTACAACACGACCGACATGTCGGAGCACCGGCTTCGCAACATGTATCTGCCGCCCTTCAAGGCCGCGATCGACGCCGGCGCCGACACCGCGATGTGCTCGTTCAACGCGCTCAACGGCGTGCCGGGCTGCGGCAACGACTACCTCATGAACGACATCCTCAAGGGCGAGTGGGACTTCGACGGCTTCGTCGAGGGCGACTGGACCGCCGTCGCCGAGCTCCGCGCCTGCCCGCCGAAGAACCCCGACTCCGGTGAGTGCGGCCACGGCGTCGCCGAGGACGGGCCCGCGGCTGCGGCGCTCGCGCTGAACGCCGGCGTCGACTCGGAGATGACGAGCACGCTCATCCGCGACCACGGGGAGCAGCTGCTCAGGGAGCGGCGGATCAGCATGAAGCGGATCGACGACGCGGTCCGTCGGATCCTCCGCGTCAAGTTCCGCGCCGGGCTCTTCGAGAACCCGTACTCGCCGTTCCTGCCGGCCGAGGCCGAGGCGCAGATGTTGAAGCCCGACGCACTCGAAGCCGCGCGGAACGCCGCGAGCCGGTCGATGGTCCTGCTCCAGAACGAGGGCGGCGTCCTACCGTTCGATACGTCGCTGGACACGGCCGTCATCGGCCCGCTTGCGCGCAACCAGCACGACATGCTCGGGCCGTGGTGGGGCGCCGGACGCGACGCCGACGTCGTGACGGTCTTGGACGGCGTCGACGAGCAGAACACCGGCACGACCACCTTCGCGCAGGGCTGCACGCTGTCCAACACCGAGGCTCCGCACGTCGACCCGGAGGGATGCGGGACGGACGAGGGGTTCGCCGAGGCCGTTGCGGCCGCTGAGGCGGCCGACCAGGTGATCCTTGCCCTCGGCGAGACGCGCGAGATGAGCGGCGAGGCCAACTCGCGCAGCACCCTCGACCTCCCGGGTCGCCAGGAGGAGCTGATCGCAGCGATCAAGGCGACGGGGACACCGTTCGCCGTCGTGCTCTTCAGCGGCCGCCCGCTGGCGCTCGAGAACATCGTCGGAGAGGCGCCCGCGATCCTGCAGGCGTGGTTCCCAGGTGTGCAGGCCGGTCCCGCGGTCGCGGACGTGGTCTTCGGCACGGTGAACCCCGGCGGCAAGCTGCCCGTGTCGTTCCCGCGCCGGCTGGGACAGGTGCCCATCTACTACAACCACGAGCGCACGGGACGCCCGTGCAACCCCGACGTGAAGTGGAACTCGCGCCACCGCGACATCCCGAGCTGCGACCCGCAGTTCGTGTTCGGACACGGGCTCAGCTACACGACCTTCGAGATCACCGACCTGAGCCTCACCTCGTCGAGCGTGTCCTCGAAGGGGAGCGTGAAGGCGAGGGTCACCGTCACGAACACGGGTGCGATCCCCGGCGACGAGGTCGTCCAGCTCTACATCCACGACCCGGTGGCGAGCATCTCGCAGCCCGTGCGACGGCTGCGCGGCTTCGAGCGCGTGACGCTGGCGGGAGGTCAGTCGACGAAGGTGAGCTTCACGCTCGACCGCAGCGACTTCGGCTTCTACGACAACCGCGGCAAGTTCGTCGTCGAGTCCGGGCGGATCGACGTGTACGCCGGGTCGAGCTCGAAGGCCGAGCTAACGCAGTCGTTCACTGTGAGGAGATAGCCAGGTAGCGTCTCGCGCGTGTTCGCTTACGACCGCGACGTCGCCGAGCGCTATCCGGGGATCCGGGCGGGCCTCGTCCACGCGACGGGGCTCGCCAACGGCCCGACCTCACCCGAACTGCTCGACGAGTACCGCGCCGGGCAGCGCGCTGCCTCAGAGCGGCTGAGCGCAACCGCGCTCGCGGACCTGCCCTCGATCGTCGCCTGGCGCCGTGCGTTCACGGCGTTCGGAGCGAAGCCGACCCAGTACCGCAACGCAGCGGAGGCGCTCCTGCGCCGACTCGACAAGCATGGCGACATCCCGTCCATTAGCACGCTCGTCGACCTCGGCAACCTCGTCTCGGTCCGGTACGCAATGCCGGTGGCCGTCTTCGACCGTGCTGGCATCGCCGGCGTAATCACCGTGCGCTTCGCATGCGGCGACGAGCGGTTCACGGATCTCGGCGCGACGGAAGTGGCCAATCCGGAGCCGGGCGAGGTTGTGTTCGTCGACGAGGACGACGTCGTGTGCGCGCGCCGCTGGTGCTGGCGCCAGAGCGCCCAGAGCGCGACCGGGCCGACTACGACCGAGGCGCTCGTCGTCGTCGAAGGCCACCATGAGCACGCAGAGGAGGACGTCGAGGGGGCGTTGAGCGACCTCACCGCCCTGCTCGCCGCGCACCAGCCGGGCTGCAGCACCGAGTCGTTCACCCTGTCGCCGGTCGCGCCGGCTGCGGGTACCTAGCTCAGCGCGGTCGCGAGCTCTCCGAGGAGGCCGACCATCTCGATGTCCTCGTGGACCAGGTGCTGGAGCATCGCCCGCTCGACTCCGACCGCTTCGTACTCGCGCAGCGCCTCTGCGACGCGCTCGACCGTGCCGGTGAGCGGCTGTTCGGCCTCGCCGGTCAGCTCGCGGAGCCGTGCGAGACGCCCGCGCACCTCCGCCTCGTCACGGCCGACGACGCAACCGATCATCATCGAGAACCGCAGCGGCGGCCGTCCCGCAGCCTCGGCGGCCTCCGCGACGATCTGCCGGCGCTCGCGCGCCTCCTCGAGCGTCGGGAACACGGTGTTGTACTCGTCCGCGAAGCGAACGGCCGCGCGAACGGTCCGGGGCTTCGCCCGCCCGCCGACGATGATCGGCGGCCGCGGCTTCTGGACAGGCTTGGGCTCGACGTCGTCCGCCTCCGTCCACTGCCGGTTGATCTCCTCGAGCTGCCGGTCGAGCTCATCGAGCCGCTCGCGTGTGGTCAGGAACGGGAAGCCGTACGACTCGTGCTCCTCCTCGAACCAGCCGGCCCCGATCCCGAGCTCCGCACGCCCTCCCGAGATCCGGTCGACGGTCGCGACCGCCTTCGCGAGCACCGACGCCGGCCGGAAGGTCACGGGGGAGACCATAGT
>DAITAN010000169.1:0-5492 GCA_036824235.1 Gaiellaceae bacterium
CCTGATGCCGAGGTCGTAGAGCTCGACCGGCAGCTCGGAGCGCTCGACGCCGACGGCCTTCAGCAGCTCGGGAGCACGGTCGAACGCCTCGACCTTCGGGATCGGCTGCGACATGCGGCCGAACACGATCCGCCCGTTGTCGTCGCGGTCGACCGTGATCGGGACGAGACCCGCCCCGGTCTCGAGGTGGATTTCCGCGAGCTGGAGCGGCCCGGCGAGCACGAACGCCGTTCCGAGCACCGGGTGGCCGGCAAACGGCAGCTCGGAGGTGGGCGTGAAGATCCGAATGCGGGCGTGGCCCTCGCCTTCCGGCTTGTAGACGAAGACCGTCTCCGAGAAGTTGACCTCGCGCGCGAGCGGCTGGAGTTGCTCCTCCGGAATCTCGCGCGCGTCCGTGAAGACCGCGAGCTGGTTGCCGGCGAGCGGTCGATCGGTGAAGACGTCGGCTACGACGTAGCGAAAGCTGGCCACGGCGCTAGTAAATCAGCCTGCCCCCTCCACCGGATCCAATCCGGCCGCCTCGTCGTTGTTCCTCCATGGGGACCCGGGCCTTCTCTCAGCTCGTCGTGCGCCTGCGCTGGATCGTGGTGGCCGCGTGGATCGTCGGCGCCGTGGCGGCGACCCTCTACCTGCCGAGCCTCCAGGAGGCCGAGAGCTCGCAGCTCTCCGACCTCGTGCCGGAGGACGCGGAGGCGGTGCAGACGGGCCGGCGCTCGGCCGAGCTTTTCGACGTCCCCGTCATCGCGCAGACGGCAGTCGTCCAGCGCGATCCCGACGGCCTGAGCGCGGAAGCGCAGGCCCGCGTCGCCGACCGCGCGATCGAGGCACGCGAACGTGAGGACGACGGCATCGCGTTCGCGCTCCCGCTCCTGAACACGCTCGAGCTCCTCCCCGGCGCGCGCGAGGACTCGACGACCGCGATCACGTTCCTCTTCTTCGAGGGCGACACGTCGATCGGCGACGAGACGAGCATCGCCCGCAACTGGGCTGCGATCGAGGCCGGGGAGCCGGACGACGCGCTCGTCGGCGTCACCGGCAGCGTTCCGGCCCGCCTCGCCGAGTGGAAGGAGATCGACAGCAACCTCCCCTGGGTGACCCTCGCCACCGTGCTAGTCGTCTTCACGATTCTGGGCCTTAACTTCCGCGCGCTCGGCGCGCCGCTCGTCACGCTCCTCGCAGCGGCGGTCGCCTACCTGGTCTCGATCCGGGTCGCGCCGTGGGTCGGCGAGCAGGTGGGCGTCTCGGTGCCCAGCGACGTCGAGCCGATCATGGTCGTGCTCCTCCTCGGGATCGTCACCGACTACACGGTCTTCTTCCTGGCGGGCATGCGGCGGCGGCTCCTCGAAGGTGAGAAACGAGTCGACGCCGCGCTCCACGCGACCGCTATCAACCTGCCCATCGTCGTCACCGCCGGGCTGATCGTCGCCTGCGGCGCGGCCGCGCTCCTTGCCGGCCGGCTCGAGTTCTTCCGGGCGTTCGGACCGGGCATGGCTCTCACGGTCATGGTCGGCCTGGCCGTCTCCATCACGCTCGTGCCCGCGCTCCTGGCCATCGGCGGGCGCGGCATCTTCTGGCCCTCGCTCGGCCGGCCCGCGCCCAAGGAGCCCGACGAACCGAGTGCCGAGCACGCACGCCGAGCCAGCACGTGGAGGGACACGCTCGCAGAGTTCGCCACCTCGAAGCCGGTGGCGATCGTCGTCCTCCTCGTCTCCCTGGGCATCGTGGCACTCGCGAGCCGCGGCCTCGCCGACATGGAGCTCGGCTTCACGTCCATCCGCGGACTGCCCTCGGACGCCGAGGAGCGCCAGGCCGCGGAAGCAGCCGGCCAGGGGTTCGCGCCCGGGATTCTCGCCCCGACGGTGCTCCTCGTGGAGCAAGAGAGCGGGCCGCTCGACCTGGAGGCCCTCGGCCGGGTCGAGCGTGCGCTGGAAGAGCAGCCGGGCGTCGCGGGAGTCGTCGGGCCCGGCGACGCGGTCGCCACCGAGATCCCCGGCCTCGTCGTCTCCGAGTCGGCGCCGGCCGGTCGCTTTCTGATCGTCCTCGCCGACGAGCCCCACGGCGGCCCGGCCATCGACACGCTGGAGCGATTGCGCGACGATGTCCCCGGCCTGCTCGACCAGAACGGCCTCGGCACAGCAACCGAAGGCTTCACGGGCGAGACCGCGCTCGCGGCGGAGACCGTGCGAACGCTGACCGGCGACCTCGTACGCATCGCACTGGCCGCGCTCGCGGTCAACTTCCTGCTCCTGGTCCTCTTCCTGCGCGCGCTCGTCGCGCCGCTCTACCTCCTGCTCGCAAGCGCGCTCGCGTTCACCGCGACCCTCGGTCTCACGACCTTCGTCTTCCAGACCCTGCTGGGGAACGAGGAGCTGACGTACTACGTCCCCTTTGCGGTGGCGGTGCTGCTCGTCTCACTGGGATCGGACTACAACGTCTTCCTCGTCGGGCGGATCTGGCAGGAGGCAGAGCACGTGAGCGTCCGCAAGGCGATCGCGATCGCGGCTCCGCGCGCATCCCGGACGATCGCGGTCGCCGGCCTCGCCCTTGCGCTCAGCTTCGCCACGCTGGCGATCATCCCGCTGCGGCAGTTCCGCGAGTTCGCTTTCGCGATGACCGTCGGCGTCCTCCTCGACGCCTTCGTCATCCGCGCGCTGCTCGTCCCTGCGCTGGTCTCGATCTTCGGCGAGCTTTCCTGGTGGCCGGCGCGCCGGCGCGCCGCGGCCCGCAGCGAAACGCAGCCTTCCTGAGCGGGCCGGGCGCGGCCCACCGATATCCTCGCCAGCCGTGAGCGCGATCACGGTCTCGGGCCTACGCAAGGCGTATGGCGAGCGTGAGGTCCTGCACAGCATTTCCTTCACGGTGGAGACCGGAGAGGTGTTCGCGCTGCTCGGCCCCAACGGCGCCGGCAAGACGACCACCGTCGAGATCCTCGAGGGCTACCGCCGGCGCGACGGCGGCGACGTGCTCGTGCTGGGCGACGACCCCGGGCGAGCCGGGAGCACCTTCCGCGCCCGCATCGGGATCGTCCTCCAGTCCTCGGCGGTCTACCACCTGCTGACCGTCAGGGAGATCGTGGCGCTCTTCGCCGGCTACTACCCGTCGCCGCGACGGCCGGACGAGGTGATCGACCTGGTCGGCCTGGCCGAGAAGCGCGGCGCGCGCGTACGAACGCTCTCGGGCGGCCAGCTCCGGCGCCTCGATCTCGCCCTCGCGCTCGTCGGTGACCCCGAGCTCGTCTTCCTCGACGAGCCGACGACAGGCTTCGACCCGGCCGCACGCCGGCAGGCGTGGGACACGATCCGCGACCTTCGCTCGCTGGGCAAGAGCATCCTCCTCACGACGCACTACATGGAGGAGGCGCAGCGGCTCGCCGACCGTGTAGCCATCCTCCGGTCGGGCGAGATCGTCGGCACGGGCTCACCGCAGGAGCTCCTCTCCGGCAACGCGTCGGTCGAGATCCGCTTCCGCCGCAACGGAAGCGACACGGTCATCGCCACCGAGGAGCCGACCCGGGTGCTCCACGAGCTGACCACGCAGGCCCTTGCAGACGGCGTCGAGCTCGAAGGGCTCGAGGTGCACCGGCGGACGCTCGAGGACGTCTACCTCGAGCTGACCCGAGAAGAGGACGCGTGAACCTCTTCCTGCACGAGCTCAGGGCACAGCAGCTCCTCTTCTGGCGGAACCGCGAGGCGGCGTTCTTCAGCTTCCTCTTCCCCGTCTTGCTGCTCGTCCTCATCGGCTCCGTCTACGGGGACGAGCCGATCGACGGCGTCGATGCTCCGACCTTCCTCCTCATCGGCCTGCTCGGCTACGGCGTGGCCGCGAACGCCTTCGCCGGCCTCGCGATCACCCTTGTCGTGCGACGTGAAGCCGGCCTGCTGAAGCGCGTGCGCGGGACGCCGCTCAGCCCGGCGACCTACCTCGCCGCCGTGATCGGCTCGACGGTCGTCGTCATCGGCCTCCAGGTCGTCGCGCAGCTCCTCCTAGGCGTCTTCCTGCTGGACGCCGACTGGCCAGAGCGACCGCTCGCCTTCGTCTTCGCGATCCTGACAGGCGCCGCCGCCTTCGCGGCCCTGGGTATCGCCATCACGACCATCGTCCGCACGGCGGAGGGCTCGTCGGCCGTGGTCAACGCCATCTACCTCCCGATGGCCTTCATCTCCGGCGTCTTCTTCTCCACCGAGGACATGCCGGCCTTCCTGGAGGCGATCTCCGAGGTGCTGCCGCTCACGTATTTCCTCGACATGATCCGCGCGACGTTCGTGTCCGGCGAGGAGTTCGCCGGCTCGGCCGTCGCGGCCGTGGTTGTCTGGGGCCTCTTCGGGTTGGCGGTCGCCGTGCGGCGCTTCCGCTGGGAGCCCCGCGAGGGCGTCAGCGGCGCCTGAGAACGCGAAGGGGCCGGCTGAGCCGGCCCCCTGTTCGCGATCCCCCCGAGCCTAGAGCCCGGCTGCCTTGAGGGCAGCTTCGCCGCCCACGACGGGCAGCTCGAGCGTGGTCTTGGTCAGGTTGATGGTGATGTTGGCCCGCGTCTGGTCGGCGGTCGAGCCGTAGCCCGGATAGCTGCCGACGACGACGAAGGCGAGTCGATGCCCTGCCTTGATGATGTAGTCCTCGGGCAGGAGCGGGTAGTCGAAGTAGTACTCCTCACCCGGGATCAGATCCTCGGGCGTGGTGAGCGAGTTGCGGTTGCGGGCATCGAGGATGCCCTTGGTGATCCGCTCGATCTCGGCGGTCACCGTCCGCGTCTCCGTCTGGAAGTAACAGGCGTCGTCGACCGCGCTGTTCAGCCCCCAGCAGTCCTCGGTGGTCAGGGTGCGGATGCCGTCGCCCGTGCCCCACTGGACGCGGTTGTCGGTGCCCCAGTCGACGAGGAGAGCGCCGAGGTTCGTGTCGATTTGGTCCGCCGAGGCGGAGAGGGACACGAACGGCGTGCCGGAGATGCGGACGTCCTGAAGGAGCGGCGGTGTCAGGAAGACGCGCCGGTTCGGCGTCACCGTGGTCAGGTTCGTCTGCATCGCGGTCTGGCTCTGGGTCGGGCTGTCCTGGAAGGTCTGCGTGACCCTCGGCTCGCCCGGACGCCGCTTGGGGCCGGTCTTCAGGAGGCCGGCGGTCGTAGCGCCGGTGTCCTGGATGCGGAGCTTGACCTTCTCGACGCCCGCGTCCGGCCAGGCCGAGTAGTCGGCGAACACGCCTGCGGAGCGCTCGATCGTGGCTTCGGGCTCGTTGCGGATGCCGTTCTTGATGCCCCACAGTTCCTGGTCGAACCAGCGATGGATCGTGTCGACCCAAACGGCGCGGCGGAAGTCGAACGGGTCGATGTGGCCCGTCTGCGTGATCCACAGCTTGCGGCGCGTGTGCTTGAGCTCCTTCCACCACTTGGAGAGGTGGTCAGGGCGCACGTTCTCGTCGTTGATGCCGTGGATCGCGAAGACGCTCGCCGTCACGTTGTCGGCGTCCGGCAGGTAGTCGCGCTCCGCCCAGAAGGGCGTGTA
>DAITAN010000170.1:0-5481 GCA_036824235.1 Gaiellaceae bacterium
GGTTCGATCTGGCCGACGTTCGCGGCCAGGAACGGGCTCGGCGCGCGCTCGAGATCGTCGCCACCGGGCGGCACAACGTCCTTCTGGCCGGCCCGCCGGGCACGGGGAAGACGATGCTCTCGCGGCGCCTCCCGTGGATCCTTCCGGCCCTCACGCTCGACCAGGCTCTGGAGGCGACACGCATTCACTCGGTGGCAGGCGTGCTCCCCGCCGGCCGGCCCCTGGTCGATCGCCCGCCGTTCCGCGCGCCGCACCACACGGCCTCGGCAGCCTCAGTCGTAGGAGGAGGGCCGGGGCCGCGGCCCGGAGAGGTCAGCCTCGCGCACCACGGCGTCCTGCTGCTCGACGAGATGCCGGAGTTTCATCGTCCCGTGCTCGAGGCGCTGCGCCAGCCGCTCGAGGACGGCGTGGTCTCCATCGCGAGAGCAGCCGGCCAGGCGCTTTTCCCGGCCCGGTTTGTCCTCGTCGGAACCATGAACCTCTGTCCATGCGGAGCCCGTGGCGATCCTGCCGTCGAGTGCACGTGCACGCCACAGAAGCTCGCGGCCTACAGCGCGAAGCTCTCCCGTGCTCTCGTCGACAGGTTCGACCTCGTCGTGCACATGCCGCGGCCACGTGGGCTTGAGCTCGACGCGCGT
Source organism: Gaiellaceae bacterium (assembly GCA_036824235.1). Lineage (GTDB taxonomy): Bacteria > Actinomycetota > Thermoleophilia > Gaiellales > Gaiellaceae > JAIBJN01. The sequence continues at coordinate 639 of DAITAN010000170.1, forward strand.
CCAGGAGAGCCGTCCCGTCTCGTGCGGGCCCGTGTCGTGCCGGCGGCGGAGCAGCTGGGCCGGAAGCGGCCAAGGCTCGGCGCGGAGGCCCGAGCGCTCCTCACGCGTGCCGTCGACACGCTCCCGCTGTCTGCCCGTGGGCGCGCCCGCGTCGCGCGCGTGGCCGCGACGATCGCCGCGCTGGCCTCCGAGGAGGAGATCGCGGCTGCCCACGTCGCCGAGGCGCTCTCGTACCGGGCTCCGCCGGAGCTGGCGACATGACCTACGCCTCTGTGTCCCGAGGCCGGCAGGGCTATCCGCCGCTGCTGGCCGAGCTGCACGATCCACCGGCGCGGCTCCACCTGCGTGGCGGGTCGCCCGACGTCCTCGCGCGGCCGGCCGTGGCCGTCGTGGGTGCGCGGAGCTGCTCCGCCTACGGCGCGCAGGTCGGTCGTGAGCTCGCCCAGTCGCTGGCCGCTGCCGGCGTGGTCGTCGTCAGCGGTCTCGCGCGCGGCGTCGACGCCGAGGCGCACAGAGGAGCGCTCGCCGCAGGCGGCCTCACGGTCGCCGTTCTGGGTTGCGGCATCGACCGGGACTACCCACGGGCACACGCCGAGCTCGCGCGCCGGATCGCGGAGCAGGGCATTGTCGTCTCGGAGTATCCGCCCGGAGTGGAACCGTCCTGGCGCTTCCCGGCCCGCAACCGAATCATCGCGGGGCTTGCCAGGGCGACAGTCGTCGTTGAGGCACGGGAGCGCTCCGGCGCCCTCATCACAACCGACTTCGCGCTCGAGCTCGGCCGCGAGGTCTTCGCGGTTCCGGGCGAGATCACGTCGGCCCTGAGCGCCGGCACGAACGACCTCCTGCGCCAGGGCGCGACGCCGCTGCTGTCCGCGGACGACGTGTTCGAAAGCCTCGGGCTCGAGCCGCTCGCGCCGGTCGTTCCGGACGACCTCTCGTGGGATGCCCGTGCCGTGCTGGAGCGACTCTCCGACGGCGCACGGACGCTCGACGAGCTGGTGCGCGCCACCGAGATCGGCACGGCGGCGATGGCTGCGGTGCTGACCGAGTTGGAACTGGCGGGCCTCATCGCGGTCGCGGACGGCGTCTATCGCCGAGCGACCGAGCGCGGCCCTCCGCGGGTCGTCCGATCGTGAGCGACAACTGAATAGCCGGCCCGGCCAGGCCGAGCTACGCCGGAAAGGACTCCGGGTCCTCGCAGGCCCTCCCATGGAGCTCGTCGTCGATGTTGCGGCCCGTCACGATGAGGACGACCGTCCCGTCGACATCGTCCAGCTGCGGGAGCGCCGCGAGCGCAGCGCCGGCTGCGCCCTCGGCGCGGATCCCGGACTCGGCGAAGGCGCCGACCGCGCGCGCCATGTCCCGCTCGGTGACGAGGAGCATTCGACTTGCGACCTCGCCGAGCACGTCGACGGCGAGCGGGATCGCAACCCGGACGGCGAGGCCGTCAGCGAAGGTCGCGCTGCGATCGCTCTCGACGATCCCGCCGGCCTCCCAGGACTCGGCCATGACCGGAGCGTCCTTGGCGGCGACGCCGATCCGAAGCGTCTCGGACGCGCGGGCGCACACACGGAGGCCGATGCCGCCCAGAAGGGCGCCATTTCCGACGGGCACGACGATCGCGGCCGGCGGCTCGTCGACCTGGTCGAGGATCTCGTCGGCGATCGAGCCGTAGCCCTCGTACTGGGCCATCTCGGCACCGTCCTCGAAGAACGGGAGGCCGTTCGCGTCGGCGTGGCGGCGACCCTCGTCCTTCGCCTCGTCGAGATCCGACCCGACCAGGCGGATCTCGGCTCCGAGCTGCTCGATCAGCGAAACCTTCGCCTGGGTCGCACCCTGGGGGGCATAGACGACCGCCTGCAGGCCGAGCCGCGAGGCCGCCCAGGCGGTTGCGGCGCCGTGGTTCCCTGTCGAGGCGGTGACGACGGTGCTTGCTCCGGCGTCTCGGTACCCGGTGATCACCGGCAGGGCACCGCGCCACTTGAAGGCTCCGAGCTCGTGCACGTCCTCCCGCTTGAGGAGAAGCGGCCTACCACCGCCAAGCGAGGGCAGCGCGGGCTCGAGGGGAGTCGGGGCGTGGTCGGTCATGCAAAGAGTCGGCCGGGGTTGTCGGAGCGGACGGTATCGAGGACGCCCTCGCCGAGCTCTTCCAGTGCGGCGAGCGTCGGCGCAGGGTCCACGACTGGTCGATCGCTGCCGTACACCAGCCCGCCGGGGCCGACCGCCTCGGCGCAGAGCTCCAGCGCGCGGGTGCCGTAGGAGGCCGTGTCGAGGTGTATGTGCGAATGGCGTGCGCGCTCGGGGTCGCCTCCGCGCGAGCGAAGCCGCTCGAGCTGAAACGGGCCGCCGCCCGCCAGGACGGCGAACACGACGTTCATGTCCCCGTGCTGCTCGACGCCGTGGTCGAGCCACGCGAAGTACGCGGCCTGCATCTGCGCCGTGTAGCCGACGACTCCGGTCCACCACGGAGGCGCGTCGGGCGCGGGGGCGCCCGGTGGGCCCGGATGGACGAACAACACCTGGCCCATCTTGGTGAGCTCGTCCGGCAGGCTGCCAAGGCCGCCCACGAGCCGCTGCGCCGAGACGCAGACGCCGGCGAAGCCGTCCACGCACGCGCCGGCGGCGAACGCCCGCAATCGCCCACCGGCGGCCGCCACGACCTCGCGGATGCCCTCGTTGTAGGCCTCCTCGAGCTCCGACCTGCCCTCGGTGTCCATCGTCGGCGCGAGGCTGATGACCGCAACGTCTATCCCATCTCGGTCGAGGAGGGCGATGCGTTCGCCCAGGTCGTTGTCCCGTTCCTCGAACGGGAACGCCCCCTCGCCGAGTTCCAGCGAGCTCCCCACGATGCGCGGCGGCTCGCGCCTTGCCCGCAGCTCGTCGACGAGCTGTGGCGGCAAGAAGTGCTGGTGGACGTCGAAGGTCGCCATGGTCAGCTGACGGTGTACCGCTCGACGGCCTCCTCGTCGAGCTTGAAGCCGAGGCCGGGCCGCTGCGGGACAGCGAGCACGCCGTCGGCATTCGGCCGCATGGGCTCCGCGAGCATGAAGTCACGGCGCTCCGGCGTCCAGCCGGGCGGGTCGAAGGGAAGCTCGAGGAACGGACCGCCGCCGACGCCGGCCGCCAGGTGGAGGTTGGCGAGCAGGCCAATCCCGTTCGTCCACGTGTGCGGCGTGAACCAGAGGCCGGTCGGGAGGATCTGCTCCGCCAGCTCGCGGGCGCGGAGGATGCCGACGGCCAGCACGGCGTCGGGCTGGAGGACGTCGAGGGCTCCGGCATCCACGAGCGCGGCCAGCTCGCGAGGTGTGCGGGCCATCTCGCCGCCGGCGAGGCGTAGCCCCGTCTCCGCGCGCAGCCGCGCCAGGCCGTCCAGGTCATCGCCCGGCAGCGGCTCCTCGAGCCAGAAGACGTCCAGTTCTCCAAGGCGTGCCCCGAGGGCTGCGACGGACTCGTAGTCGAGGAGCGGCGCGACGTCCCCGGGCATGCGCCAGGCCTGGTTGAGGTCGACCATGATCTCCATGTCCGTCCCAAGGGCGTCCCGGACGGCCGCGACCGCCTCCAGCCCTTCCTCGGGCTGCTCCTTGTCGATGCGGATCTTGAGCGCCCGGATTCCCTGCTCACGCAGCGCCAGCGCGGACTCCACCCGGGCGCCGGCCGCGAGACGCGCAGCCGTCGACGCGTAGACCAAAATCTCGGCCCGCACACCGCCGAGGAGTTGCGCCGTCGGCACGCCCTGAGCCTTCCCAGCCAGGTCCCAGAGGGCCGCCTCGAGCGGCCAGTAGCGGCCCGCGTGGAAGGTGATCGACTCCAGGACGCGGACGTGGCGCTCGATGTCCAGCGGGTCGTGCCCGACGAACAGGCCGGCATAGCGCTCGAAGCCGTCCATCGTGTCCCCGGAGCCGACGCCCGTCAGGCCCTCGCCGGTGTCCACGTAGACGAGGGTCGCCTCGAACGAGCGCCGTGGCTCGGGATCCCACGCGGGCTCGAAGGGCGGATCCAGCGGAAGGCGCAACCGCCGGAGGCGGATGCCCGTGATCTTCACGAGCGCCGGAAGAACGGATTCGCGGGCTCGTCCCGGAGGCCGAGGAGCTCCTCGATCGCCGGTCGTCCCTCCGCGCCGGCGGCGAGGGCGCCGTGGGTCGCCTCGACGTTGCCCGAGTAGATCGCTTCCTCGTCGTCGGCGGCCCAGTCGACCCAGACGGCGGCGATCAAGACGAGATCGTCGACCTCGCCGGCGGGGATCGTCCCGTCGGCGACCGCTTCGAGCACGCCCTGCGCGACCCCGGCCTGGGCCGCGCCCCAGGTGAGCTCGGCGTGCCGGTCGCCGCGGATGTCGGCCTTGTTGACGAAGAGCGTCGCCGGCTTGACCGGCATGTTCGGACGCAGAACCGCCACGAAGGGGATGTGGCCCTGCCGCGGCGTGGCCAGCGCCGTCGCCCAGGCGGTCTCGACCGGGCCGCCCTTGCGGCCGAGCACGGTGTTCACGTGCGCGGCGCTCGGCCCGCTGCCGGCGAACCCCTCGCCCAGGAGCGTCCGCTCGGCGAACCTCAGAAGGCGATCACCCCGCGCGCGACCTCGCCGGCGTTCATGGCCGCGAACGCTTCGTTGATCTCGTCCAATCCGTATCGTCGCGAAACGAGGGCGTCCAGGTCGAGCCGTCCCTCCATGTAAAGGTCGATCACCAGTGGCATGTCGACGTGCGGCCGGCACGAGCCGTAGAAGCTGCCCGTCACGACTTTCTCCTCACGCGGCAGCCCGGGCCCCGGCAGGTCAGCCGTCGCACCGACGGGCGGGATCCCGACCGCCACGACCATGCCGCCGCGCCTGACGGCGTCGTAGGCCT
>DAITAN010000008.1:0-18402 GCA_036824235.1 Gaiellaceae bacterium
TGAGCGCCGAGACGCGCAGTGCCTGTCCGATGTGGTGCACATACACGACGAGAACTGCGATGCTCACGAGGACGAGGACGAACGCCGTCACGACCGCGATGCCTGGCACGTTGCCCGTGCCGTCTCCGTTGATGGTCACCTCGCGGAGCGCGAGGATGGCGTGGACGAAAGTCGCGACGAAAAGGCCGATCGCAAGCTGGCTCGGCTTATCCCGCAGGATGCGCTGCACGATGCGGGGAGAAAATTGACCCATCGCGAGCTGGACGACCACCATCGTGATCGTGAGAACCAGGGCAGTCAGGCTCACCATCGACGCGGCGACGGTCGAGAGGATGTATGCCGCGGCATCCGGGCCGCCGACAAGGCGGGTCGGAAGCGCCTCGTAATCGAAGTAGCGGTCGAGAGCGATCGTGCCAAACGAGAGTGCCGCCCCGGCCAGCACGCAAACCACAGGCACGAACCACAGGCTCGACTTGAGGTGGATGAGTAGCTTCGTGCGCCGCATCAGGTCTTGTCGCTGCCCGGCCCGGCCACCGCGTCAGGCAGCGGTCGGCCCGCGCGCTCCGTCCTCAGCATCGGGGTAGGGGTCGTTGACGCTGTCGCCGCCGCTGACCGTCTCCCACTCCCCTCCGCCGCAAGACGGGCACGGCGGGATGTGGGTCTGGGAGCTCATGTCGATCGTGTTGCCGCAATTCGTGCACCGGTAGGTACCGGCCGATACGTCGCTGCCTGCTGGGACTGGGTTCGCCATGACTCTCCTCTCGCTGTATGTCTGCTTACTTGGACTTCGCCCGTGCCTTGGGCTTGGTCGTCCGCTTGGTTTGAGACCCCGAGCTCGACGCCTTGGTGGTGCGCCTGGGGGACCCCGAGGCGGCGCGGCGCGTCTGGGCCTTGTCGTTCGCAACAGCGCCCGTCGGTTCCTTGGGCAGCCCCGCGGCTTCGCGCAGCTTCCTGGCGATCTCGGCGATCTCCTCGGGGGCGTAGTCGGGAGCGAAGACGGCCGGCTGGGAGGGCAGATCGTTCGGAAGGGCTCCCTCGGGTGCCTCGTCGACGACTGCCAGCTCCTCGCCAGTCTCAGGGTGAGGGCCGTTGAAAACGGCGGCGAGCTCCTTGTAGTCCTCAGGAGAGAACCGATAGAGGCGCAGGTGATCGCCGCGCTTGATGTGCGGCTTACACTCGGGGATCTTGTCGGTCGGGATCCTCGGAGACGGGAAGAGCTTCATCATGTCGGCGCCCGTGAGGTTCTCGAGCGCGCGCGCGTAGGCGACCTGATGGACGCCGCCGCGCACGAGCAGGTATCCGGTCAGAGCACGGGCGGCGGGATGGTCGACCATCTCGTAGACCTTGAGCTTGTTGTTGCGCGCCCCGGTCTCGAGGAAGAAGTTGTGCGTCAGATCCTCGACGAGATCACCCGAGGAAAAGACGTAGTCACCGTTCCAGGGGCGTCCCTGCGAGTTCTGCGGAAGCGCACCCTGCCCGCCGGCGAGGAAATGGTGCGGGTTGCCGACATCCTTCAACTTGGCAAGGGAATCGCTCGGGGCCTTGCCGTCGTTGGTGGGGGTCGCGCCCGTGAGCATCGTGTTGATCGTCGCGGCGACCAGCTCGATGTGGCCGAACTCCTCGCCGGCGATGTTGGCGATCAGGTCGTAGAACGGCCTCGCGCCTTGCCGGTCGCGGAAGTTGAACGACTGGAAGGTGTAGTTCATGAAGGTAGACATCTCGCCGAAGCGCCCGCCCATGAGCTCCTGGACTGCGGCGGCGCCGGCGGGATCCGGATCGGAGGGCGGTGGCAGTTCGGTGGCGATACGGTCAAGACGCAGGATCATCGGACCTCCAGTGAAGTGGTTTGTCGTCGGTCGTATCCCGCTCCAGGTCCGGAACAGAGCTGGAACGGAGAGGCTTCCAAGATCGGAGCTGGAGGGACCAGGTAGACACCGGCCCCTCCAGCACTCCAGAGAGCGCCAGATCCTTCGTGCGCATCTCGCGTGCCCTGTGGGTTACTGCTGGTGCAGGGTTTCGGCTTGAGTCTCCTGGACGCGCTCTTTCAGGCCCTCGCCCAGCTTCTGCGCCTCGTGCTTGCCGGACTCTTCGGCGGCTCCTGCCGCCTCCTGGGCGACCGACTTGCCGCGCTCCATCGCCTCCTGGCCCGTCTCCTTGATCGTGTCGGTCACCTTGTCGGAAACGTCGCCGATCTTCTCGTCCTCCATACGCGTGGAGGGTGCAAGTAGACCGCCGAGGAAGCCGAGCGCGAGGCCACCGACGGCAAGTGCGAGCGGGTTCTCCTTTGCGATCCCAACTCCCTGCTTCGCCTTTTCCTTCACCTGACCTGGATCCGGGGTGTTGTCCGAAACGGTTCCCATCAGCTTGTCCTTCTGCGACGAGACAGCGTTCTTCATCCGGCTTTTGACGTCCGTCTTGTAAGTGAGGGCGTCCACCGTCTCGCTCATGCGCTCGCGGGTGTCCTCTATCTCCTCCCGGATAGCGTCGGGTTCTTGAGCCATTCCTTGTCCTCCTTCAGCGTTTCGATGGTCTGTTCTGGAACCGGTAGAGCCTCGACGACGCGTGCCTTGCGCCGTTCAGCCAGCTCTCCATAGCTGGACTTGACGCGGTCGATGGTGCTCGGCGAGAGAAACGGCGTTGCATTACTCATCCGGCCCTTGCCCGACCGGTACAGGAGGTACGCGATCAGGAGGTAGAGGGCTCCGACGAGCAGGGCCGCTGCCCAGTTCGGCATGACGCCGTCGAGTGCGAGGATCAACGCGCCGGTCAGGGCACCGAGGCCGAGCAATGCGATCGCACCGCCCGCACCGTAGAGTCCTGCGGCGGCGCCCATGATCTTCGCCTTGGTGCTCGCCTCGCCCTTGACTGTATTGAGGTTCTCGGAGGTGACCGCCCGCCCCTCTTCGAGCGACCAACGGATCTCGGCTTTCAGCTCATCGATCTTCTCGCTCATCTCGGACTTGGCCAGCTGGATTTCCTGGCGCACAAGCGCCGCCGAGTCGTCGGCGAGCTGTTTGACGAGCTCGGGCGTACTGTGATCCGCTGCCTGCGGTGGCTCGCTTCGGTTCTGCATGCCGCCGACCTACCGTGTGCTCGGAACTGGCCCAGCGATCGCTCTCGCTTCAGCGGCGCGAGCGGGGGACTGAGCGGACGACGAAGGAGCGGGAGGCAACTCGCGGCGCTGCTGTGAGGAACCAGACTCCTGCTCGTAGCGAGTGCGGCCCGACGCCTTCAGGAAGCGGGAAAAAGCGAACCCCAGCACGGTCGCAGCCCCGGCCACCAGCCACGGCCGCCGCCGTGCCGCGTTCTCCAGATCGGAGAGCATCGTGTCCGAGTTCGCGTTCGTGAGATAGGCGGAAAACTGCTCGACCTTCTCGGCGACCGCGTCATTCACTTTCGCAGGGGTTTCTCCGGCCTGCTCCCGAAGCTGATCGCTCGACTGGCGCATCGCCCCGGCAACCTTCTGCATCTGCTCCCCCGCCCGTGTAGAACGGGTGTCCATCTGCTCCTTGACAGTGCTCGACGCGCGGTCCTTGGCTTCCTCTTTGAGGCCTTTTGCCTGCTCGGCCACAGAGTTGCCGCCGTCTTCGAATTGATTCATGGTGCTCCTCTCATTGATTGAAACCCAGCCCCGGGCCGCCGAGGCTCGGGACTGATTTGCTCGAGACGCGACCCCTGTCTTGCTCTTGACTGTCCCGAAAAAACCCGACATGTAGGACACGGTGACCCATCTGAGAGGAACATAAACCTCTGTTTCGAACTAATGTGGGACAAATGAGCCCAAAAGGGGCACAATGCAGGGCAGAACACCCTGGGACCGGTACCTTGAGCGCTGGCGATGGGTGAGCCTTCCAGCACGCCGGACGAAATGGACAGGCGTGAGCGCGGTCGGAAACGTGCCGACGCGGTTGCCAGTCGGGAGCGGATCCTGGACGCGGCAAGCGCCCTCGCGGGCGACCGGCGGACCAGCATGATCGAGATCGCAGCGGCCGCGGGCGTCGGCCGGTCAACCCTGTACCGGCATTTCTCCAGCCGCCAGGCGCTCGAGCGAGCTCTCCAGCAACGGGCGATCGGCATGGCCGGTGCCTCTGGCCCGCCAAGTGGCCGAATTGCCACGCTGCCGTTCCGCTCCCCCGGCCAGCTGGGCCGCGAGCGCCCGCTCATCCTCGAGGTCACCCATGTGCTCGACGAGGTGCCTCCCCATCTCCTGCCCGACCAGCTGGTAGCCGAGGCCCGGCGCGCAGCAGGCGTCGCCGTCGCCCTCTATGTCGTCGACATCGACGGATCGCAGCTCGTGCGCCTCGCCGGCTCCGAAGACTTCCCCGAAGAGCTGGAGGCACCCCCGGCTCTCGGCCCTGAGATCGTCCCCGAAGGGCTCGCCGCCTACGAAACAAGGCTGCGGCAGCATCTTCCCGGCTGCGTCGTTGAGCCGCTCTGGCTGCGGAGCCGCGTCACGGCCCTCTTTCTCTGCGTCGGCACCCCCCTCGCGCCTCTGGAGGACATCGCCAAGCAGGGCGCCGCCGCCCTCGAGCTCGCGAACCACTACACGGACTTCATCGAGGCGACACGACGGCGAAAACCGACGACTCCGGCGGCGGAGATCCAGCAGAACCTGTTTCCGCCACGCATAGCGCGGATCGCCGGCGCGCAGTTGGCGGGCGGACTTCTGCCGACCTACGAAGTCGGTGGAGATTGGTTCGACTTCGTCGAGAACCATGACGGGGCCTGGCTTGCGATCGCCGAGGCTGCCGGTACGGGCCCGACGGCGGCCGGCCTTGGCGCGTCGACGCTGGGCGCTCTACGCGCCGCCCGAAGAAGCGGCGACGACCTCGGCGAGGCGCTTCGTGCGATGGACGAGACCGTGCGCGGGCTAGGAAATGCGGACTTCCTCGTTACGGCCATCGTGGCCCGTTGGCACGCGACCACTAGCACCTTCACGTGGGTCAATTGCGGACATACGGACGCAATGGTGGTTGACACCGACGGTCATATGACCACGCTCGACGGCCCGATTCACGCACCGCTGGGAACCCCCGGAGACCAGTCCACCTTTCAGCTCACGGAACGTCAAATGGTCACGGGCGAGCGGCTCATCCTCGTCACGGACGGCATCACCGAGCGGCACACCGACACGGGCGGAAGATTCGGATTGGACGGGATCCGCGGGACTCTCGACACCCTCGAAAGCCCAACGGCTGCAGCTACCGCCATGGCAATCCTGCAGGCCGTGAGCCACTGCTGTCGCGATCCCCTCGAGGACGACGGCACCGTCGTCGTCCTCGGTGTCGTCTAGCGGTCCGGCGCGTCGCTGTCGCCGGGAAGAAAGTGCGGCGCCCGTCTTGGCGCGATCGCTCAGCCCATCACGGGGATTGTGCGCGAATGACCAGCCAGCGCGAGCCGGCCGTTAGCCGGCGGCTGCCTGCGCGCGGCGAGGGAGGACCCAGCCAGGCCGCGGGAAGTGGCACGTGTAGCCGTTGGGATACTTCTCGAGGTAGTCCTGGTGCTCGGGCTCGGCCTCCCAGAACGGCCCCGCCGGCTCGACCTCGGTGACGACCTTTCCGGGCCAGAGGCCCGAGGCCTCGACGTCGGCGATCGTGTCCTCCGCGACGCGGCGCTGCTCCTCGTCGAGGTAGTAGATCGCCGAGCGGTAGCTCATCCCGATGTCGTTCCCCTGACGGTTCAGCGTCGTCGGGTCGTGGATCTGGAAGAAGAACGCGAGCACGTCGCGGTACGACGTTTGCTCCGGGTCGAAGACGATCTCGATCGCCTCCGCGTGCGTGCCGTGGTTGCGATAGGTGGCGTTCGGGACGTCGCCGCCCGTGTAGCCGACCCTCGTCTCCAGGACGCCCGGCCGCTTCCGGATGAGGTCCTGCATCCCCCAGAAGCACCCGCCCGCGAGAATCGCCTTCTCGACCGAACCACTCATCACGCTACCTCCCTGATGATCACGACTTCCCAGTCAATGTACCTTCGGCGTGTCGGGTTGAAGATCCATCGCAGTAAGAGAGCCGTTCCACCGCTCCGCTGATACCCGCAGGCGTCGTCCGCTCGCCACGACCAAGCCAGCGGCGAACGCCTCCAAGGCCAGCCAGTCCACTGACGCGATATCACCCCATGCAAGATCCGGGTGAGAGATTGCGGATGGTCGCGGGCTACGGCTCTTGGCGCGCGGCAAGCAGGTTTCAGCGCATTGCGAGCGGGAACCGCCCTAGGAGGATGGGCGAGGTAGCGGGCGAGCTTCAGTCACGCGCGCAGGAAAACGCCGGCCACGAGGTCGTGGTCATCGGAGCAGGTCAGGCGGGACTCACGATGGGCTACTACCTGGCCGGGCAAGGGCGGCAGTTCGTCATTCTCGAGAGGAGTGACTCCGTGGCATCCGCGTGGCGCGAGCGCTGGGAGTCGCTGACCCTCTTCACGCCGCGGCGCTACAGCGGGCTGCCCGGCATTCCGTTCTCGGGCGATGCTGACGGCTACCCGACGCGGGGCGACGTGGTCGAGTACCTCGAACGCTACGCGGAGACGTTCAAGCTCCCGATGGAGTTCAAGAGCAACGTGCGCAGGCTTTCCAGCGAGGACGGGCGCTTCGTCGTCGACGTCGACGGGCGGGCGACTAGAGCTGACCAGGTCGTGGTCGCGACGGGCCCGTTCCAGGCGCCGTACGTCCCCAAGCTCGCCGCGGACCTCGATCCTGACGTCTGGCAGGCACACAGCACCGGCTATCGGCGGCCGGGCGACGTCCCCGAGGGAACGGTGCTCGTCGTCGGCGGCGGGAACACCGGCTTCCAGATCGCCAAGGAGCTCTCGAGCACCCGCAAGGTGATCCTCTCGGTCGGTGCTCGCCAAAAGCCGCTGCCGCAGCGATTGGCCGGCCGCGACCTCTTCTGGTGGCTGACGAAGACACGCCTCATCCACAAGACCGTCGACTCGCGCCTCGGGCAACGGCTGAAAGACCGGGACACGTTGATCGGGTCGAGCCCGCGCAAGATCAGGCGCCGCTACGGCGTCGAGCTGAAGCCGCGCGCGGTGACAGCCTCCGGGCGCGTAGTCCTTTTCGAGGACGAAAGCGAGGTCGAGGTGGACGCGGTCATCTGGGCGACCGGATACCGGCCCGACTACTCCTGGATCGATCTGCCCATCTTCGACTCGGACGGACGCCTGCGTCATCGGCGCGGAGTGACCGACGACCCGGGTCTCCACTTTCTCGGCCTCACCTGGCAGCACACGCGCGGCTCAGCGCTGATCGGCTGGGTGAAGGAGGACGCGGAGTTCATCGCAGAGAGGATCGCCGCCTACGGGGAAGTGAAGCGAGCCGAGCCCCAGCGCGAGCGTGACGAAGGCGGCGTTCGCGCCGGGGCGCGAGCACGAGGGGAGTAGCGATGAACGACGACCATTCCCATGGGCACACGCACTCCATCGAAATGCCGAGCACGACGGAGGGACTGCCCGACGTCCGCCGCCCCGAGGTCGTTGAACTCGCCGATGGCGACGAGTTCGAGCTCGAGATCGCGCCGGTCAAGAAGCAGATCGGGGATGCGACCGTGCGGATGCTCGCCTACAACGGATCGATTCCTGGGCCAACCCTCAAGGTGCCCGAGGGCGCGACGATCATCGTCCACGTCACTAACCGCGGGGACGTCGATGCGACCGTGCACTGGCACGGGCTCCGCCTTGAGAACCGCTACGACGGCACCCACGAGACGCAGGCGCCGATCCCGATCGGGGAGACCTTCACGTACGAGGTGAACGTGCCCGATCCGGGCGCCTACTGGTATCACCCGCACATCCGCGAGGACTACGGCCAGGAGCTGGGCCTCTACGGGAACATCCTTGTCGTCCCGACCGAGGAAGACCACTGGCCTCCCGCCCATCGTGAGCTTCTCCTGACGCTGGACGATGTCCTGATCGAGGACGGGCGGATCGCTGCCTTTGGCGAATCAGAGACGACGCACGTTGCGATGGGCCGTTTCGGCAACGTCATGCTCGTCGCAGGGGAAACGGATCTGTCGCTCGAGGCCAAGCGTGGCGAAGTCGTCCGCTTCCATTTCACGAACACGGCCAACACCCGCGTCTTCAACATCACTCTGCCGGGGGCGCGGATGAAGCTCGTTGGGGGCGATAGCGGCCACTACGAGCACGAGGAGTTCGTCGAGGAGGCTCTTCTCGCTCCCTCGGAGCGCGTCGTCGTCGACGTCCTCTTCTCCGAGCCCGGCGAGCTCGCGCTCGAGCATCGAACCCCCGAGAAGGCCTATCGCCTCGCCGCCATCGAGGTCGTTGACGAGCAGGCTGAGCCCGACCTAACGGAGCAGTTCGAAGGCCTACGCACGAACGAGGACATGAGGGCGCTGCGCGAACGGATCGAGCCGTTCATCGAAGCTCCGCCTGACAAGACGATCTCCTTCGTCGCCGAGATGGACGAGGTCGGCTCTGGTGGGGTCGACACGGGCGTGTATGCCTGCCCGATGCACCCTGAGATCGTCGCCTCCTGGGCGGACAAGTGCCCGAAGTGCGCGATGAAGCTCATGCCCGCGCAGGCAGACACCGAGGCTCCGACTGCATTCGCGTGTCCCATGCACGCGGAGATCACGGCTACCTGGCCGACCTCGTGTTCCAAGTGCAGCATGACCCTGCGGGCGACCGGAAGCGGTAAGAGCGCGCTCGACGAGGACGCGGCCGAGACCGCCCACGCTAAGCATCACGGCCATGACCATCAGGCGGAGCACGGCGAGCACCATCACGCCGGAGGCCATGCGCACGGTGCGGCACAAGGAATCGAGTGGGAAGACGACATGGTCGAGGTCAACCGGATGACGACGCCGTCCAACACGCGCTGGAAGCTCGTCGACCGCGAGACCGAGGCGGAGAACGCTCAGATCGACTGGACGTTTCGCGTCGGCGACCAGGTGAAGCTACGGCTCGTCAACGAGATGGACTCCGACCACCCGATGCCGCATCCCTTCCACGTGCACGGCGCGGGACGATTTCTCATCCTCACCAGGGACGGAGCGGTCGAGCCGAATCTGGTTTGGAAGGACACCGTGCTCGTCCGCACCGGCGAGACGGTCGACATCCTCCTCGACGTCACGAACCCGGGCCGTTGGATGGCCCACTGCCACATCGCCGAGCACCACGAGAGCGGGATGATGTTCAGCTTCAACGTCGCTCCGTGAGGCCGGCCACAGCGTGGAATAGAGGTGAGTCATCAAGCAGCCGCTTCGCCGGCGAGATCGTCGCCGGCGTTCACAAGTAGGAGCTTGGAGAGGCGTTCCCGCTCAGCCGCCTTGAATCAGTGTCGCCGCCAGCCCGACAGCGGCGCAGGTCGCCACAACGACGACGACGCCGACGCGCAAGCGCCACGCCGCTGCGAACGCCAGGGCGGCCAGGACGATGACGAGCCAGTCAGGGTCGCCGTCTTCGAACGCGGCGTGGCGGGCGACGAAGACGGCCAGGGCAGCGATGACGCCGACGACACCGATCGTGATGCCGTTCAGCGAGGCTGCGAAGGCTCCGGTGGTGCGGATGCGGTCGATGATCGGCGCGCCGCTGATGATGAAGACGAAGGAGGGGACGAAGGTGCACAGCGTCGCGATCGTCGCCCCGATGAGGCCCCAGGCGAGGCCGCCCTCGACGTTGTAACCGGCGAGGAAGCCGACGAAGGTGTTGACCATGATCAGCGGCCCCGGCGTTGACTCGCCCAACGCGAGGCCGGCGACCATGTCGTCGGCCGTGAGCCAACCGAACCGCTCGACCGCCGCCGTCGCGACAAACGGGAGCACCGCATAGGCGCCGCCGAACGTGACGAGCGCGGCGAGGGTAAAGAAACCAGCCAACTCGGCTACGAGTCCGCCGGCGGCAAGGAGAAGGGCCACGGGGACGAGCCAGATGAGGAGCGACTTCACGAAGCGGCGCCGAAGACCCTTCTCGAGCGGTGGACTCTCTGCCTCAGCCTCCTCCTCGTGTTCCGAGGACGCCCCGAGCAACCCCGGCCTGCGCCTTGCCAGAAAGCCAGCCAAGGCCGCGAGGACGACGATGATCGGGAACGGAACGCCGGCCACGAGCAGCGCGAAGGCGAGCGCCGCAAGCGCGAGCGCCGCGGCCGTATGGATCACGCGGCCGCCCACGCGGATGACCGCCGCGGCGACGAGCGCGATCACCGCCGCCCCGAGCCCGCGGACGACGCCCTCCACAGCTGCCACTTCCCCGTACTCGACGTAGATCGCGCTCATGAAGCACAGGAGCACGAACGACGGAAGCACGAAGAGGCCGCCGGCCGTGATGGCGCCGCGCACGCCGTACATCGAGTAGCCGATGTAGGAGGCGAGCTGCTGCGCCTCGGGCCCAGGGAGCGCCATGCAGAAGTTGAGCGCGTGGAGGAAGCGTCGCTCCGGGATCCAGCGTCGTCGCTCGACGAGCTCGTCGTGCATGATCGCGATCTGCCCGGCGGGCCCGCCGAAGCTGATCATCCCCAGCTTCAGCCAGAAGCGGAACGCCTGAGCTTCAGTCGGCTTGGGCGACACTGGACGGGTCGGCGGTGGGCTCGCGTCCGACTCGGCGCACATGCGATGAGCCTGACAGGGGAGGCGGGAGCGGCCAAGGCCTTCCTCGATGACCGCATGCCGCCCTCGGCTCTACCTGAACTGGTTGGGCCTGCGGCCCACAGACTGCGGTCTATGGTCGGTCTCTTGGCTCAACCATGCGACTCACCCTTTCAGGAACGTGAGAACAGAGCCGGTTCGGGTACGAGCCGAGAGCCACTCGCCACGTTTCGGGTGAAATCGCAAAACCTGCGTATGCGCAGGCCTTTTCTCACCCCCGAAATGTGAGAATAAGGACGAGAAAAGCCGACGCTACTGGATTAGCGTGAGCAGCTTGAACATCGGGAGGTACATCGCGATGATGATGATCCCGACGACGATGCCCACGGCGATCATCATCAGCGGCTCGATGATCGACGTCAGGCTCGCGATCGCGCTGTCGACCTCGTCCTCGTAGAAGTCCGCGATCTTGGAGAGCATCTTCTCGAGCTCTCCCGTCTCCTCGCCGACGCGGACCATGTGCGAGACCATGGGCGGGAAGATCGCCGACTCGGCGAGGGGGATGGCGATGGGGACGCCCTGCGTCACCCGCTCCTTGACGTGGTTGGTCGCGTCCTCGATGAGGCTGTTGCCGGCCGTGGTACCGGTGATCTCGAGCGAGCGGATGATGTCGACGCCCGCGGCGACGAGCGTCGAGAGCGTGCGGGAGAAGCGCGCCATGCCGATCTTGATGATCACCTTGCCGATGCCGGCCGGGGCGCGGACGCGCATCTTGTCCCAGAGGCGGCGGCCCGACTCCGTCTTCTTGTAGCGCCGGATGCCATAGAAAACGAGGCCCACGAACGGGAAGACGATGTACCAGCGCGCCCGCAGGAAGTCGGAGGCCGTCACGACGATCTGCGTCAGCATCGGCAGGTCGCCGCCGAGCTGCGCGAAGATGTTGACGAAGATCGGAACGAGGAAGAGGAGCATGCCGATCAGGACGATCGTCGCGAACGACAGCACCATGATCGGGTACATCATCGCGCCCTTCACGCGGCGCTTGATCTTCGTCTCCTTCTCGATCTGGTAAGCGACGCGGTCGAGCACGACGTCGAGGATTCCCGCCGCCTCGCCGGCTTCGACCATGGCGATGAAGAGGCGGGAGAAGATCCGCGGATGGCGCGCCATGGCCTCGGAGAGCAGGAGCCCTCCCTCCACGTCGACGCGGAGCTCGGCGATGACCAACGCGAGCTTCTTGTCCTCGGTCTGCTCCTCGAGGATGAGGAGCGCGGTGACGACGTTGAGACCGGCCTCGATCATCGTCGCGAACTGGCGCGAGAAGATCTGCAGCGACTTCGGCTTGACCTTCTTGACCGCGACGCCGGCGGCCTTCCCGCCCGCGTCCTGAGCGTTCAGCTCCGTCGCGAGCAGCCCGCGGACACGCAGCGCTTCGCGGGCAGCGGAGACGTCGGGCGCGTTGATCTCGCCCGTCAGCTCCGCGCCGGTCGCATTGATCGCCGTATACGCGTAAGAGCCCATCCTGCTCCGAAATCGGCATCCCCCCTCCTCGCCTTGAGGGCGAACCGCATCGTGCCGATATCAGAGTGCGGTGTCCCTTCTCAGGCGGTTCATCCATGCGCGCGCCCGCGACGAGCGGGGCTTCGGCATGATCGAGCTCGTCGCGGCCATGTCCATCCTGGTTATCGGCCTGCTGGCGGTGTTCACGATGTTCCAGTCCGGGATCATCGCCGTCCAGCGAGCCGGTTGGCAGACGACCGCCGCCGTTCTCGCCGACACGCAGATGGAGCAGTTCCGCGCCATCAAATACGAGTCGATCGGGCTCGCCAACGCGGCTGTCGACGCGGCTGACAGCGTCTACAAGGCCGACGTCGCCTACAGCGTCGGCAGCACCGCGACCACGTCGCTCTCCAGCTCGATGACGGCGAGCGCCACGACGATGAGCGTCGCGAGCACGGCCGGCTTCCCGACTTCGAACGGCTTCCGCGTGAAGGTGAACTACGAGATCGTGAGAGTGACGGCCGGCGCCGGAACGGCGAGCTGGACGGTCAAGCGCGGCGTCGACGGCACCTACGCCACGACGCACCCCTCGGCCGCCCCGGTATCCGTTGTCCAACGCGTGGACGTCAACTCGTGCGGCTCGGCTCCCTGCACGACGCTGGTGCCGACGACGAACGTCACCGGCGCGGACGGCCGCAAGTACCGCGTCGACATCTACGCGACGTGGGCCGAGGTCATGAACAGCGGCGGCGCAACGGGACGCGCGGTCAAGCTCATGACAGTCGTCGTCCGGGACCAGGCCGCGCCGTATCGCGTGTGGGCCCGCGTCGCGTCGACGTTCGACATCTCGACCGGCTAGTCGCCTCGCGGCGAAAGGCGCCAGACGCGCCCTTGGGCCCAGGCGTGGCGACTACCGTTGCGGGCGGCCGCGCGCACCAGCACGAGCCTCAGCTGTGGGGCCGGGTGGGCAAGGGCGAGACCTTCCGCCGTTCGCGTGGCCTGCTGTGCCCGGGCTAGCTGACGTCGAGGAGCTCGACCCTGTACTGGGTCGTCTGAGGCGCGGCCACGAGGACGACGCGCTCGCCTAGGGCGATCTCCATCGTCGCGCTCCCGTCCTCGAACATGCCCTGGACGACACCGATCGTCGCGCTCTCTTCCGTGAGGGAGACGAGCGTGAAGGTCGGGTCGACGGAGGGGAACTCTTCACCGATGGAGACGATCTCTGTGCCGCCGTTGACCTCGAAGGTCGCGGTGCTCAGGTTCTCGCTATCGCTGCCGCCGCCCGAACCACCGCCGGTGCCGCCAGACCCGCCGGAGCCGCCCGAGCCGCCCGAGCCGCCATCCGGCGTGCCTTCGCGGTCGGAGCGCATCGGGAATGGGCTTCTGCCCGTGAACCGGCTGAATGCAATGAGCTTTGCAACGCCGCCCGCAGGGAGCTCGTCGCCCGGGAACGCGCCTGCGACCTGATCCTCCTCCCCCTCGGGGGAGGCGGTCGGAGGCGGCGCTGCCGTGGGATCCGTCGGAGCGGTCGTGGCAGGCGTGGCCGGCGGGGGCGCCGAGCTGCTGAAGAGCTGGCTGTACATCTTCGGCCCCTGCCACACGCCCAGGCCGAGAAACGGGATCAGGAGGAAGATGAGAAGCTTTTTCTGCTTGGCCTCCTTGGCCTTCGCCATTGCCTGTGCTTTTTTCGCTGCGGATGCCATGGCTACGGAGTGATCTCGCCCTCGGGGGCGGGCGTGGTGGTGGTCGGAGCCGTCGTGGTGGCGGTCGTGTCGGTCGCGCCGGTCGAAGTCGTGTCGGTGGAGGGCGGCGCGGCCGGTGCGGCGGGCGGCGTCGTCGAGTAGACGTATGCGGTCACCGTCAGCGACGCCGTGATCTCCGGGAACCCGAGCGGACCCTCCTCCATCGTGAGCGTCTCGAGCGTGAAGAGGCGCCCGTCGGCCCCGAGCTCGCCGTCACGGACGCGCACGAGGTTGCGCAGACGGAAGAGGAAGTCGGTGAGGTCGAAGTAGTTCCCCTCGAAGGTGAGGTTGATCGGCAGCGCGCTGTAGCCGGACCTGACCGATCCGCCCTGCGGCGCGATGGAGACGAACTCGACCCCGGAGGCTGCCGCGACATTGCTGAGCTCGAGGATGATCCCCGGCATGTCGTCGTCGTCGGGCATGGCCTGCGTGACCTTGAACAGGTCGGCGATCTTGATCGCGCTCGGGTCCTCCTTCTGCGGCTGGCTCTGCGCCGCCTGGCTGACCTCGATCTGCGTCTCGAGGGAGACGATCTCGTCGGAGATCTTCGACGCCTCGGCCTGCTTCGGCTTGACGAGCAGGAAGTAGCCCACGGCAGCGAGGATGAGGAGCGCCGGCGCAACGATCACCGCGATCGGAATCTGCTTCTTCACTGCTGGACCTCTCCCTCGGGCGCGATCGTGGCCGCGATGACGAACTGGTAGCCGCCGCCCTGCTCGTTCCGGTTGCTGGACTCGAGGCGGACGTCGCTGAACTCGGGGATCACGGAGAGCCGCGTTAGGAGGAGAGCGACCGACTCCTGGCTGACCGAGGTGCCTTCGATGGTGAACGTGGGGTCGCCGGTCGCGGCTGCGGTGGCCGGATCCGCGGAGCCGGCCGTGCCGCTGCTGGCACCGAGGGTCGAGAGCACGACGGTGTCCGGGAGCACGAGCGAGAACTCACGCAGGATGCGATCCCAGGCGACGCGAGCGCCGAGCGCGTCGGCGAGCGCGGCTGTGCGCGCCTGACTCTCGCCGGCGAGCGACGCTGAGGGGTCGGCCGCCTCGGGGCCGATCTGGGCCGTCAGCTGGGCGAGCTCGGCCCTGCGGTCGTCCGCTTCCGCCCGCTTGTCGGCGACCTTGGCGCTCGACGTCATGTAGCCGAACGCGAGGCCGGCGACGACGAGGACGCCGAGGAGTGCAACCGCAATCTTGGTCAGGGCCGGCGAGACGGTCGTCTTCTCGCGCGGGTCTTCCTTCGGCATGAGGTTGAAGGCCCGCATGAGCGGGACGGCCGGAGGCGGCGGGGCGCTCTTCGCCGCAACGACGGCGTCCTTTTCCTTCTTTTCCTTGCGCGCGCGAGGCTCCTTCGGGGCCTTCGGCTCCTTGGGCTCCTTCGGGCCGCGCGAGAACGAGAAGCTCTTGCGCTCCTTCTTCTCCTTCTCGGGCTTGGGTGTCTCCTCGCCGGCAGCGTCCTCGGGCGCAGGCCCGCCGCCCCGGCGGAAGAGGTCGGAGAGCTTGATCTCCTTCTTGAGGTCGATCGGCATGTCTAGACGGCCATCCCCAGGCCGATCGGCACTGCGAAGGACGGGTTCGGGGACGCGCCCTTGAGCTTGCGCCCGGCAGACACGCCGGCCAGCGGGTCGCCCACACGCACGGGCACGCCGACGAGCTGCTGGAGCTCGACCGCGAGCCCGGCGAGCTGCGCCGTGCCTCCGGCGATCACGAGCTCGCGAATGCCCAGCGAGTCCGGCTGGCCCTGGTAGAACTGGAGCGAGGAGACGAGCTCCCGGCCGAAGCCCTGGAGCCCGATGCGCAGGGCCTCGCGCGCCTTCACGGCGCGCTCGGGCGAGAGGCCTTCCGGCACTTCCTCGCCCTGAAGGCCGAGCGCGACCTTGATCCGCTCCGCCTCGGCGGGCTCGCACTCGAGCCCACGCGCAATGGAGTCGGTCAGGGAGTTTCCTCCCCACTCGAGCACGCGCGTGTACTCGCAGCTGAAGCCGTCGGAGACCGCCAGCACGCTGCGTTCGGAGCCGATGGAGACGGCCACGAGCGCGCTGCGCTCGGCGCCGCCGCCCGGCTCTGTCGCGAACTGGGTTGTGAGCGCGCGGAGAAGCGCGAAGGCCTCGAGATCGACGCCCGCGAGGCGGAGGCCGGCGAGCTTGCAGGCTTCCGTATATGCGGCGATGAGGTCGCGGTAGGCAACGACGAGGAGCACGCGGGTCGAGGGCGGCCCACCCTCGAGCCCCGGCGTCTGGGAAAGGATCTGGAAGTCGAGCACCGCCTCGTCGATCGGAATCGGGAGGGCCTCCTGGGCACGGAAGCGGACGGCGTTAGCCAGGTGCTTCGGGTCGTCGATGCCCGTGATCTCGATCGTGCGGACGCCGACGCGGTTGTTGGCGATGCCGATGCGGACGTTGCGCTTCGGCAGCTTGTGCTGCTTGAAGAATTCCTTGAGTGCCTCGCTCAGAGGCTCGACCTGGCGGACCTCACCGCCCGTGATCAGGCCCTCGGGCAGCGGCGAGCTGGCGAGCTGCACGACCTCGGTCGAGCCGTTCACCGTCACGCATGCCGCGTTGAGGCGCGACGCGCCGAGCTTGAGTCCGACGACCTGCTTGGCCATCCCTAGCCTCCCGCCACCCGTAGACTGGCGGGCGCGCCCGGATCGTCGGCAGCAAGGAGCCCGTTGCGCTGCAGCAGGCTCTTGAGCTGATCCGGCCGGCTGGAGCGCTGGAGGGCGGTGTCGGTCGAGATCTTCCCGGAGCGAACGAGTTCGAGCATCGCCTGCTCGAGCGTCTGCATCCCGCGCGCGGTGTTGGTCTGCATGATCGAGTAGATCTGCTCGACCTTCGCCTGCCGGATGAGGTTCCGGACGGCATCGTCGGGCAGGAGGACTTCGAGCGCCGCCACGCGGCCGCGGCCGTCGACGGTCGGGAGCAGCGTCTGCGTGACGATCCCCACGAGCGTGCCGGCGATCTGGACGCGCACCTGCTCCTGCTGGGAGGCGGGGAAGACGTCGATGAGGCGGTCGACCGTGGACGGCGCATCCTGCGTGTGCAGGGTGGCGAAGACGAGGTGGCCGGTCTCGGCCGCGGTCAGCGCGGTCGAGATCGTCTCGAGGTCGCGCATCTCGCCGAGAAGGATCACGTCGGGGTCCTGGCGGAGCGCACCGCGGAGCGCCTCGGCGAAGCTCGTCGCGTCGGGGCCGATCTCGCGCTGGTTGACGATGCAGCGCTTGTGGCGGTGGAGGAACTCGATCGGATCCTCGATGGTCATGATGTGGTCGTCGCGCGTGCGGTTGATCTCGTCGATCACCGCCGCGAGCGTGGTCGACTTACCGGAGCCGGTCGGGCCGGTGACGAGCACCAGGCCGCGCGGCTTCGAAGTGAAGTCGCGCAGGACGGGCGGAAGGTTCAGCTGCTCGAGCGTCTTCAGCTCGGCGGGAATGAGACGGAACGCCGCACCCAGGCTCTCGCGCTGGAAGTACACATTCACGCGGAAGCGCGCGAGGCCGGGGATCGAGTAGGAGATGTCGATCTGGCGCTTGATCTCGAAGTGCTTCTGCTGCTCCGTGGAGAGGATCCGGTAGAGCATCCGCTGGGTGTCGTCGGGGCTGAGGCGGTTGAACTCGTCGATGCGCTCCAGGCGGCCGTTCACGCGAATCACGGGCTCGGCCCCCACGGTCACGTGGAGGTCCGAGGCGCCGCGCACCACGACCTGCTCGAGTAGGTCGTCGATCGAGGTCGCGGCACGGCGTGACGGCGGGGCCACCTGGGCGGCCGCCTCCGGCGCGCTGTCGGGCGCGGGCTGAGCCGGCACGGAGCCGGACTGCGGAGCGGGTTCTGGGCTTGGTTGCAAGGTTGGTTCCATGGGTCCTCCCGTCGGCAGCTATCGGCAGGGAACCCGCTTCACTAAAGGGGGGGAGAAAATCCCTCAATTGAGGGGGATTCCACCCCCTACGCGGCTGTCGATACCTGCCTTGAGCCACTGCACGCTTACGCATTGTTCAAGGAAGGAGTTCCGCACATGATTCAGAGGCTCAGGAACCGGATCACCGTCTCGGAGAAGGAGGGTGGCTTCACCCTTATCGAGCTCCTTGTCGTGATCATCATCATCGGCATCCTGCTTGCTATCGCCATTCCGTCGTACCTCAGCTTCCGCGCTCGCGCGGAGCGGTCGGCCGCCCAGGCGAACGTCCGCGCGTCCATCCCCGGTGTCGAGGCGTTCTACGCCGACCACACCGCGACCGGCTACTCCGGTCTGACGTCCGCGGTCCTGAAGGCGTCTTACGACGCCGGCATCAAGAACGTTCAGGTCGTGCGCGCTTCGACCGCTTCGTACTGCATCCAGAGCACCGTCGGCCAGGCCATTTACAAGAAGGGCGGCCCGGCTGCAGACATCACCTCCGGCGCCTGCTAAGCAAGCTTCGGAGCACAATCGGGAAAGGGCGCGGGAAACCGCGCCCTTTCTCTCTTAAGCACCCGTGAATGGCTGCCGATAGGGAACATGGAATGCGGCAGCAACTTCGTCTCAACGTGCTCATCCCCGTGGCCGTCCTCGGTCTCCTCGGCGCAGGCTTCGGCGCCTACGCGATGGGCGGTGCGCCCGGGCCCGACCCGGTCGCGGCTCCGGTCGCGACGACGACCGCGG
>DAITAN010000171.1:0-5453 GCA_036824235.1 Gaiellaceae bacterium
GCCCGGGTGTCGACGTAGTGTGGGACGCCGTCGATACCCGGGATGGGCGAGAACCAGGGCGTCGTGACCCCGAGCGCGAAGACCGCCGCTCGGCACGTGTAGTCGCCGTCGGAGGTTGTCAGCACGAGCCTGCCGTCGTCGGCGCGCCGCGTCGACTCCCACGCGCAGCCGTAGCGAACCGGCACCGGGACCTGCTCGGCGAAGGCGGCGAGGCCGGCCTCCATCTCGGGCCGCGAGGGAACGATGAACGTGCGGTCCATGAGCGGCGGGACGAGCGCCTGATGCTCGGGCTCGTCCGCGATGAGGCTGTTGTGGTCGTACCACTCGTACTCGCGGCTGCCAGGCTCTGCCGGGGCGTCCGGCTTCGACCACGAGAGCAGGCGCTGGAAGATCGGGAACTGCCGGAACATGCCTCCGGGCACGTCGTCCCGCGAGATGGTCGCGCAGTCGACGCCCAGCCGTGAGAGGCAGTAGCTCGCCTGCAGGCCGCCGGGCCCGCTTCCGACCACGACGACGGGGTAGTCCCCCGGCGGAAACGGACGGTCGTCCCCGGTCTGCGCCACTAGCCGAGGACGTCTCGGAGCCGACGCGTCACGGTCTGGAGCATCCGGTAGGTGACGCGCGGGTACTGCAAGAGGAAGGTTTCGAGCTGCGGGCCGGGGATCTCGAGCGCGTGCAGAGGCGAGCGGGCGATCACGTCGGCGGTCGGTTTGCAGTCGAGCAGCGTGGAGACCTCCCCGAAGAAGTCGCCGCGGCGCAGCCGGCGCGGCTCGTCGTCCCCGGCGATCTCGACGGCCGCCTCGCCGTCGAGAATGACGTAGAAGCCGCTTCCCGAAAGCCCGCGGCGCAGCACCCGCTCACCCTCGCCGAAGCGTCGCTCGAGCTCGGGATCGGCGATCGCCTCGAGGTCGGCGTCGCGCAGGTCGGAGAAGAGCGCCAGGCCCGAGAGGCTGCGGACGAGCTCGTCTCGCTCGGTCATAAATCCGAGGCTACAGCTCCAGGTCCCGTGCGGCGAAGAAGATCGCCTCGGAGAAGGTCGGGAAGGGCTGGATCGTGTCCCGCAGCACGTCCACCGGGACCTCAGCCCGGATCGCCAGGGTCAGCTGGCCGATCCACTCGCCGGACTCGGGCCCGACGGCCGCGGCGCCGACGAGCACGCCCCGCTTCGGGTCGGCGAAGAGCTTGACGAGTCCTGGCTGCTTGGGGCGCTGGAACGTCCCCGTGCGGGAGACGGACTCGAGCGGCCACGAGGACGCGACGGCGTCCTTGCCGCTCGTGTCCCCGGCCACCGCGACCTGGGGATCGGTGAAGACGGCTGCCGGGATCGCCCGATAGTCGGCCCGTCTGTCCTGGCCCGCGACGTTCGCGGCCGCCACGCGGCCCTGGTACTTGCCCACGTGGGTGAAGAGCGCGACGCCGGTGACGTCGCCCGCGGCCCACACGTTCTCGCCGGCGACGAGGCGCTCGTCGACCGCGATGCCCTTCCGCTCGAAGGTCAGGTCGAGGTTCTCGAGCCCGAAGCCGTCGACGTTCGGCCTGCGGCCGGTGGCGATGAGGAGGCGTTCGGCCTCCACGGCCTTCCCGCCTTCGAGCTCCAGGCGGAACGGCGCCTCGCCGCCTCCCTCGACGCCGGTCGCCTTCGCGTCGAAGCGGATGTCGACACCCTCTTCCCGCAGCCGGTCGGCGAGGATCGTGGTCACCTCTTCGTCGATCTGCGGGAGGAGCCGGGGCCCGCTCTGCACGAGCGTGACCTCGGCGCCGAGCCGGCAGTAGAGCTGAGACAGCTCGCAGCCGACGGCGCCGCCGCCCACCACGACCAGGCTCTCGGGCACCGCGCTCGCGCTGGTGGCCTCGCGGTTGGTCCAGTGCGGGGTGGACGCGAGACCCTCGATCGGCGGGAGGACCGGCACCGAGCCCGTGGAGACGAGCAGCGCGTCGTACGGCAGCTCCTCCTCTCCGACCACGACCAGGCCGGGCTCCTTCACCATGCCGCGCCCGCGGACGAGCCTCGCGCCCTGCTTCTCCACCCATGTGGCCTGGCTCGTGTCGTCCTTTCCGGCCATGTAGTCGCGCCATTCGAAGAGGGCGGCGAGGTCGACGTCCGAGACGGCCTTGTCGGCACCGGGCGCGAGCCGGGCTCGGTGCAGCACTTCGACCGGGCGCAGCAGCGTCTTCGACGGGATGCACGCCCAGTAGGAGCACTCGCCGCCGACGAGCTCGTTCTCGACGACGGTGATCTCCGACTCCGGCTCGAGCTTCGCCAGAGCGGCCAGGAAGGCCTCGCCCGTCGAGCCTCCTCCGAGGACGACGACGCGGCGGGGCACTACCGCTCCGGGAAGGACAGTGAGGCGACCGCGTCGCGCGCGACGTCCAGCAGCGGGTCGGCGAAGACGAAGCTGCCGACTGCGACGACCACACAGGCGCCGACGGACACGACGAGCAGGCGGTCCGGCGGGGGCGACCCGCCCGCAGCCACGACGGTCAGCTCACGGGACTGCATGAACATGGCCCTGATGACGCCCACGTAGTAGTAGACGGACACCGCGGTGGCGATGACGCCGACGATCGCGAGCCATGTCCACCCGCGGTCGATGACCGCGGAGAAGGCGTAGAACTTGCCCAGGAAGATGCCGGCGGGCGGCAGACCGATGAACCCGAACATGAAGAGCGCCATCGAACCGCCGAGGAACGGCCGCTCCCAGCCGAAGCCGGCCATGCCGTCGAGCGTGACGGGCGCGTTCAGCTCGCGCTCACGCACGGCGACGACGGCGAAAGCCCCGATGCTCATCGCCGAGTAGGGAATCAGGTAGTAGAGGAGCGCCCGCCCGCCGAGCGCGTTCCCGGCGGCGACCGGCATGAGCAGGAAGCCGGCGTGCGAGATGCTCGAGTACGCGAGCATGCGCTTCACGCCCGGCTGCACAATGGCCGCGAGGTTCCCCCACGCGAGCGAGATGCAGACGATGACGGCCAGCGCGACGGTCCAGAGGTCATCCTCGCTCGGGAAGGCGGTCACGAGCACGCGCATGGTGACGACGACCGCCGCCACCTTCGTCGCCGCGGCCATGAAGGCGGTCACGGGGCTCGGCGCGCCCTCGTAGACGTCGGGCGTCCACATGTGGAACGGCGCTGCAGAGGCCTTGAAGCCGAGCCCGACGATGATCATCGCCAGGCCGGCGACCACGAAGAGGGGCTCGGCGTCCGCCGTTTCGGCCGCGATTTGCTCGAAGCCGATCTCACCCGTCGCGCCGTACACGAACGCGCTCCCGAAGAGCAGGATCGCCGAGCCGAAGCTCCCCACGATCAGGTACTTGAGGCTCGCCTCGAGGCCGGGAAGCCGCTCGACGGCGATTGCCGTGAGGATGTAGAGGCAGATCGAGAACCACTCGAGCCCCAGGAAGAGCGTCATCAGGTTGTTCGCCGCCACGAAGAACGCCATGCCGCTGGCTGCTGTGAGGAGCAGGGCGTAGTACTCGCCCGCGCGCTCGTCGCGCGCCGCCTCGCGGTAGGAGATGCCCACGGTGAGCAGGCCCGCGCCCATGATCAGCACCTGTGCGAACTCGGCGAGCCGGTCGCGGCGGATCGCCTCCGAGACGATGCTCCTGCCCGTCTCGTCGGCGACGAAGAGCGCGATCGCGGCCGCGCCGGCGACGACGAAGCAGAGCGCGGCGACCGCGGAGCCGAACGCGCGGCGTACGCCCACGGGCAGGAACAGGCTCATGAGCAGGACGACCGTCGCGCCGCCGAGCGTGATCAGGATCGGCGAGAGCGCCGACCAGTCGATCGTGGGTGCCGTGAAGCTGCCTTCCATCAGAAGAGGGCTCCGGAGAGGCGCTCGGTGATCGCCGCCGGCCAGAAGGAGAGCGCGAGCAGGACGACCAGGAGCGGCGCGATGACCCCGATTTCGGCCGGGCGCAGGTCGAGGGCCTCGGCGGGGACGGCGGGCCCGACGTTCTCATGCAGGACCGCCGAGATCAGCCGCAGCATGTACATGGCCGCGAGCACGATGGCGACCGCGCCGACGACCGCCCAGCCCCAGCCGACGTCGAACACGCCGTTGAGGACGAGGAACTCGGCCGCGAAGGCGGTCGAGCCGGGCACGGCGAGGGCGATCACCCCGGTGGCGATGAGGATCGTGGCCAGGATGGGCCGCCCGCGGGCCATCCCGCCCAGCCGGGCGAGCTCCCCGGTCGTCGTGCGGCGCTCGATCGCCCCGGCGAGCAGGAAGAGCGCGGCCGAGATCAGCCCGTGGTTGACCATCTGGAGGAGCGCGCCGGTGTATCCGGAGGAGTTCGCCGCGAAGATGCCGATCAGGATCAGGTTCATCTGCGCCAGGCTCGAGTAGGCGATAACGCCGCGCACGTCGGGCGCGCGGAAGGCCAGCAGCGAGGCGTAGACGAGCCCGATCGAGGAGAGCACGAGCAACGGCGTGCGCCAGTCCGAGGCGGGCCCCGGGTAGAACGGGATCGCGATCGCGAGGAAGCCGTACGCGCCTGCCTTGGAGATGACGCCGGAGAGGACGGCGGACACCTCGGGCGGAGACTCGCGGTAGGCATCGGGCAGCCAGCCGTGGAAGGGCCAGAGCGGCGCCTTGACGGCGAACGCGACAGCGAAGCCGAGGAAGATCCACGTGCTTGTGCCCTGGCCCGCGAGCTGGGTCATGTCGAAGGTGCCGGCGCCGAGCCCTGCCGCGATGATCGCCACGAGCATCAGGAGCGAGCCGGCCATCGTGTACGCGACGAACTTGAACGTCGCTCCGAACCTCCCCGGCCCGCCCCACACGCCGATGAGCACGTAGAGCGGGATGAGCATGGCCTCCCAGAAGACGTAGAAGAGGACGAGGTCCTGCGCCGTGAAGACGCCGATGGTCGCGCCTTCGAGGAAGAGGAGCAGGCTCAGGTAGACGCCGGGCCGCTCCCGTCCCACCCAGAAGCCGTAGCCGACCGCCGCCGCGGTGACGACGACCGTCAGCCCGACGAGCCAGAGCGAGTAGTCGTAGAGCCCGACGCGATAGGAGACGTCGAGATCGGCGAACCACACGGTGTCGGCCTCGCCCTGGAGCCCCTGCGCGGAGAAGTCGAAGTTGAGCGCGATGCCGACCCAGAGCGCCAGCTCGGCGAGCGCCACGAGGAGCGCGAAGCCGACAGCCGCCTTGGTGGACGTCCAGGGAACGATCCAGAGCGCCAGCGCGGCGCCGATCGGGAACAGGATGAGGAGGGTGGTCTCCACTACGGCCCTAGCTCGCCACCAGGAAGATGATTGCCAGAACGGCGAGGCCCATCGCGAGAGCGAGGACGTACGCGCGGACCCGCCCGGTCTGGGCGGCGGAGACGCGGTCCGACAGAAATATTCTCGAGCGCGCCGCAATCCTGTGCGAGGGCGGATTGATTACGACGTCGCACCTGACGTTGACGCCGCCCAGCACTGCGGCTCCAGCTGCCGCGCCGGCGCCGATC
>DAITAN010000172.1:0-5443 GCA_036824235.1 Gaiellaceae bacterium
CGCGACCTGCGCCACGACGTCGACGCGCTCGCGGCGGCGGCGCACGAGCACGGCGCGCGACTCGTCTGGGTCTGCGACCCCAACAACCCCACCGGCGCCCTGGTAACGCAGGACGAGTGGGAGCGGCTGCTCGCCGGCCTCCCGGAGCGCTGCGCCGTCGTCGTCGACGAGGCCTACGTCGAGTACGTCGACCCAGGGCTCAGGATCGACCGGCTCCGCGACGTCGAGGCGGGCGCGCCGATCATCCTGCTGCGGACCTTCTCGAAGATCTTCGGCCTGGCCGGGCTGCGGCTCGGGTATGCGATCGTGGCCGAGCCGCTCGCGGAGCTCGTCGACGTCGTACAGGAGCCCTTCAACGTCAACCGCGCCGCCCTCGCTGCCGGCCGGGCAAGCCTCGAGCAGACGGCGCTGATCGACAACCGCAGGCTGGCCAACGAGGCGGCGCGCGAACGGCTCGCCGAGGGTCTGCGCGAGGCCGGCGCCAGGCCGGTCCCGTCTCAGGCGAACTTCCTGCTCGCCGACGTCGGGGTCGACGACGTGACCCTGACGGAGGCCCTCGCCCGCCGGGGCTTCCTCGTGCGCGCGGGCAGCGAGTTCGGGCTGGTGGGCTTCGTGCGCATCACGACCGGGCCGATCCCGCTCATGGAGCGCGTCGCCGCCGAGCTAGCGGAGGCCCGCGCCCGGCTCGCCGGCCCGCTCGGTTCAGTCGCGCCCTGAGGCCTCGGCGAGAGCGGCATCCTTGGCCGGCCCGGGCTCGCCCGCCTCATCCGCAGCGAGCACGCGCAGGGCCTCGATCGGGAGGTGTACCTGCACCGGCGTCCCCTGCTGGTAGGGGAGCGCCTTGCCGGTGTTCGGCACGAGCACCTGCAGCGCATCGCCGGTGGCGACGCGGACAATGACCTGCACCGCGGGGCCGACGTAGACGAGGCGCTCGACCATGCCTGGGAGGCGGTTGGGGCCGGAGGCGGCCTCGCGGGACTCGAGCTCGATCCGCTCCGGCCTGATCACGATCTTCGCGGGGCCGGTGACGTCGATGGCGCCACTCCCGGCGGCGAGCTCGAACGTGTCGGCCCTGACCCGGCAGCGCCCGTCGTGTGCCCCCTGCGCCGTGGCGTCCATCAGGTTGGAGACGCCGAGGAAGTCGGCGACGAAGAGTGTCTCGGGATCCTCGTAGACGTCCTGCGGAGCGCCGATCTGCTCGACCTGGCCGCCATTCATCACCGCGAGGCGGTCCGACATCGTCAGCGCCTCCTCTTGATCGTGGGTCACGTAGATGAAGGTGATCCCGACCTCCCGCTGAAGCGTCTTCAGCTCGATCTGGAGCGTCTTGCGGAGCTTCGCGTCGAGCGCTCCCAGGGGTTCGTCGAGCAGGAGGACGGAGGGATTCAGCACAAGGGCCCGCGCGAGGGCAACACGCTGCTGCTGGCCGCCCGAGAGCTGCGAGGGCTTCCGGCTCTCGAGGCCGCCTAGCTGCACCAGCTCGAGCGCCTGCAGGGCCCGTTCCTTCACCTCGTTCTTGGGCCGCTTCGCCCGCCGCAGCCCGAAGGCGACGTTATCGAACACGTCGAGGTGCGGGAACAGCGCGTAGTTCTGGAAGACGGTGTTGACGTTCCGCTTGTGCGGGGGCGTGTACGCAACGTCAGTGCCGTCGAGAATGATCCGGCCCTCGGTCGGCTGCTCGAACCCGGCGATCATCCGGAGCGTCGTCGTCTTCCCGCAGCCCGACGGCCCGAGCAAAGAGAAGAACTCGCCCGGCGCGACGTCGAGGTCGATGTGGTCGACCGCCGTGACTTCGGCGAACCTTTTGGTCAGACCGATGAGACGTATCTCTCCGCGTGCCATCTCGCCTCCCAGCCTCAGATCTCCAGGGCGCCCATGTCCTTCACGACCGACTGCCCCGCACGGCGCTCGCCGCGGGTGAAGGCACGCCAGACAAGGAAGCCGAGCGTGATCGACGCCAGCGTCAACACCATCATGATCGACGCGATGGCGTTCGTGGACGGGAGCGGCGCCGCCCGTGTGGCGCTGTAGATCTTGACCGGCACTGTGTCCGTCTCGCCGCCGCTCGAGAGCCACTGGCTGATCACGAAGTCGTCGATCGAGATCGCGAAGACGACCGCGGCGCTGGCGACGATCGCCGGCATGAGCAGGGGCAGGAGAACGCGGGTGAGCGCCGCGGTCGGCGAGGCGCCGAGGTCGGCAGCCGCTTCTTCGTACTGTCTGCCGATGGAGAAGAGCCGCCCGCGCACGATCACGACGACGTAGGAGATCGAGAACGTGACGTGGCCGAGGATCTGGGCAGTCGTGCCGGTCCCGACGAACGTGAACACCTCGGTGAAGACGAGCAGGAGCGAGACGCCCATGACGATCTCCGGCGTCACCAGCGGGAAGAGCATGAGGAAGTTCGAGGTCCCCGATCCGCGACCGTGCCAGCGGGCCAGGCCGATCGCCAGCAGCACCCCGATTGGCGTCGCGATGACGACGTCCGCGACCGCAAGCTTGAGACTCTGGGCGAGCGCGTTGCGAAGGGTGGGGTCGTGCCAGACGGAGTCGACGGGGTCGCCCCAGTACCAGCGGGTCGAGAAGCCCTCCCAATTCGTGCGCGAGCGGGTCGCGTTGAAGGAGAATTGCACCGCGATCAGGACGGGCACGATCGACCAAACCACGTAACCCCATGTCAAGAGGGGAAGGAAGCGCGGACGGCCCCAGGGGTTCGAGACCCAGCCGCGGAACCGGCCCCACGCGGAGGCCCGCGGCACGACCGAGGCGTCGGCGACCGAGCTCATGCCGTGCGGGCCTCCCGCGTCGCCCGGTGGATCGTCCACAAGTAGTAGCCCATGAGGAGGGTGAGGAAGGCCGCGAGGACGAGCGTGATCGCCGCGCCGATGGTCGGCTGAGGCCCGCCATGGAAGTACAGGTCGATCTGGTTGCCGATCATCGAGGTCTGGGGCGCCCCGGAGACGATGTTGGGCGTGTAGTAGTCGCCGAACATCGGCAGGGCGATGAGGACGGCCCCGCCGAGAATGCCCACCTTCGACAGGGGCAGGGTCACGTGGACGAACGTGCTGAACCGGCTCGCGCCAAGGTCACGCGCGGCCTCGAGATGGCTCTTGTCGATTCGGTCGAGCGCCGCGAAGAGGGGCAGGATGAGGAACGGGATGTACCCGTACACGAGCGCGAGGATCACGGTCGACGGCCGGCCTCCCAGCCAGTCGCGCGGCTCGCTCAGGATGTGCGTGTAGGTGAGGAACCGGTTCACATAGCCGTCCGGGGCGAGCAGGTTCACCCAGGCGAGCATCCGCATCAGGTAGTTGATCCAGAGCGGAGCGATCACGAGGATCAGGAGCAGGGCCTTCGTCCTCCCGGCGTGGCGCGCGATGTAGTAGGCGACCGGGTAGCCGATCAGGAGGCTGAGGCCGAGCGAGATGGCGACGTACTGGAGCGTCCGCAGCGCCACGTCGGTGAGGTTCCCGCCCGGGCCGAGTCGGTGGATCACCTCGTTCAACCAGCCGACGTTCCACTCGAGCGGGTTCCAGATCGGAACCGGCTGGAAGAGGATCGGGTCGACCGTACCCAGCGCGACCGCCACGACCGTGTAGAACGGCACGACGAAGAGGACGATCAGCCAGACGACGCCCGGGAGCGCGAACCCGGGCCAGAGCCAGCGCCGATACACGGCTTCTCTCTAGCTTCCTCCGGCCAGGAAGTCCGAGTAGCCGTCCTGCCAGAGCTTCTGCCCGTTCTGCGTCAGTGTCATGTACTGCAGCGAGTCGGGGCCGAAGTCGTCGTTCGTGAGGACGCAGTTCGCCAGGTTCTCCGGCACGACCCCGTCTGTGACCAGCGTCCCCGGGTCGATCTCGTTCAGCGGAGGCTGGTAGCCGTTGAAGTCGACGAAGTTCTCGTAGGAGACGCCGTTGTCGAGCATGAAGTTGAGGAAGTGGTGCGCGAGCACCGGCTTCTTCGTCGTCGAGCAGATCGAGAAGCAGTCGTTCTGCACGGGCACCTTGCCCTTCTCGGCCTTCCAGTACGACAGCACGGAGGCCGGGGTCCCCTTGGGCAGGTAGTAGATGTAGGCCGCGATCATGTCGCCCGACCAGGCCTGATTCAGCCAGGCTGTCCCCTCGGGGATCGCCTGGTACTGGATGTCGCCGATCTTGATGTTGCAGACGTCGTAGAGCTCTTTCAGGTCGGCCACCGCCTGGTCGATCAGGGCCGGGTCCTCGGTGTTGAGGTCGAACTCGCCTTTGCGCAGGAGCGCCATCCCGATCGTCTCGCGCTCCTCGCTCAGGAGGGCGGTCTTGCCGGCGTAGGCCTCCGCCTCCCAGAAGATGTCCCACGGCTGCGGCATCGCGGCGATGTCCTCGGAGACCTTGTCGTTCCGCCACGCGATTCCGGTCGCGTAGCACGTGTACGGCACCGTGTAATGCGAGTCGACGTCGTAGAACGGGCTCACGAGCTCGGGCCAGATGTTCTTCGCGAGGTTGGGGACGTAGTCGATATTGATCGGCTTGATCAGCTTCCCGGCCACGGCGAGGTCGAGGTTGTCCGGGGTCATCTCCATGACGTCGGGCTGGACCGCGCCCGACGCGAGCCGCTGTATCCCGGAGGCGATGTTGTCGAAGGGCGTGTACTGGACCTTGACCCCGTACTCCTTCCCGAACTGGGTCAGGAGCTTCTTGTAGAAGTAGTCCGGGTAGTTGTAGACCGTGAAGGTCCCGCCCGTCTCGGGCTCGAGGCCAGACTCGATCGGATCCTCCCAGAGAGGCAGCTCGACACGCTTGTGCGGGCGCGCGAGCGGAAGGCCACCGGGACCGAGGGGCTCGGGCTCTCCAGCGCCGGTCGCAGTCGTCTGCTGCTCCGCCGTGGTCGAGGAGCTGCACGCGGCGAGGAGGCCGCTGGCCCCCGAAAGGGCCGAGGCGGCCACCGCCGAGCGAAGGAGGAAGTCCCTCCTGTTCAGGCCGCCGTACCTCTCTTTCGGGTGATGGGTCATCCTCAAGCCTCCTCGGTGATGTCGATCAAGAGCCGCAGCGAGAACGGCAGGGTTTCACGCTCGGCGCCCGCGTTCAAGTTGATGCGTCCGCCCTCCCCCGCGGGCCCATAGGGCCCTAAAGTTGGCCAAGTGACGGCTCCACGACGAGAACGAATCCCGTCCGCACCGACTGAAGGAAGAACGGTCGCGCATTCCCGGGTGAAAGCGTACGCGTCCGTTCGACGCGCCGTCGAGGATGGGCTCGGGGACACGCTCGACTTCCTGCAGCGCCTCGTGCGGACTCCCAGCCTGCTCGGCAACGAGGAGGAAGCGCAGCACCTCGTCGAGGAGCGGCTCCGAGTGCTCGGATTCGCCGTCCGCTCTCTCGAGCCGAACGCCGACCGGCTTTTCGAGCGTCCCGACAGCGGCATTCCGCTCGCCTCCTACGAGGGACGCCGGTGCCTCATCGGCACA
>DAITAN010000173.1:0-5443 GCA_036824235.1 Gaiellaceae bacterium
GCCCGGCCCCGGGGGCGTCGCGACGGCGCTCGCCGCCGCCCGCGCGCGATTCGACAAGACTTAGCCCGTGCGCAGCCTCGAGGATGTCGCCGCGGCCGTCGGCACGCCCTTCTATGCCTACGACGCCGATCTCTTCCGCGAGCGGATCGACCGCTTTCGCGCGGCGTTCGGCGAGGCCGCGCCGGAGGTCTGCTACGCGCTGAAGGCAAACGACGCTCTCGCGCTCGTCGCCGTGGCGGCGGGCGAGGGCCTGGGCGCGGACATCGTCTCGGGCGGCGAGCTGGCGAAGGCCCTCCGCGCGGGAGTCCCGGCCGAGCGGATCGTCTTTTCGGGCGTCGGCAAGACCCGTACCGAGATCGTTGCCGCCCTGCACGCCGGCGTGCGGGCGCTCAACGTCGAGTCGCTGGGCGAGCTGGAGGCAATCGCGGAGGAGGCCTCCGAGCTCGGCGTCGTCGCGCCGGTCTCGGTTCGGCTCAACCCGGACGTCGAGGCGAACACGCACGCCTACGTCGCCACAGGCTCGGCGGCGAGCAAGTTCGGCCTCGGCCTCGAGGACGCGCGCGTCGCCTACGACCGCGCTGCAGGGCACCCGGCGCTCGAGCCCGTGGGCATCTCATTCCACGTGGGCTCGCAGCTCCTCGACACCGGCCCCGTGCTCGCGGCCGCCGAGCGCGCGGCGGAGCTGTGGCGGGACCTCGGCGCCGGCGGCATCGCGCTGCGCGACCTGGACGCCGGCGGCGGCCTCGGGATCGCCTACGACGGCGGCGCGGACGCCGACGTGGAGGGCTATGCGGCCGCGCTCACGGGGGTCGCCGGGCAGCTCGGCGCGCGCCTCGTGCTCGAGCCCGGCCGCTGGCTCGTGGGCCCCGTGGGGACGTTCGTGACCCGCGTCCTTTACGTCAAGGACGCTCCCGGCAGGCGCATCGCCGTCTGCGACGGCGGTATGAACGACCTCATCCGTCCCGCGCTTTACGGCGCTCGGCATCCGATCAGCCTGCTCGGCCCGGCCGAGCGCGAGCGGGGGGTGGTCGACGTCGTCGGCCCCGTGTGCGAGTCGGGCGATTTCTTCACGCTCGGCGAGGAGCTGCCGCTTCCCGAGCCGGGCGACCTCCTCGCGATCGGCCAGGCAGGGGCGTACTGCCGGGTCATGTCCTCCGCGTACAACGCCCGGCCACTGTGCGCCGAGGTGCTGGGCGAGGGCGGCAGCTACCGCGTCATCCGCGAGCCGATCACCACGGACGCGCTGGCCTGGGCCGAGCGCATCTGACTTCATTTCGTATAGGGCTTTACTTTCTGAAGTAACGCTGGTAGCGTGCCCGACACGATGAGCGCGCGCACGTCCGCCACGCAGCGACTCAGCAGGGCGGACATGTGCGGTTCGGCCGGCGCCGTGTGTTGCGCCGTCGACGCCTAGCGCGCTCCCTCGCCCAGACCCGACCCGAGGAACGCGATGCCCGACGCCGCGACCGTTGCCCGTACCCCGAAACCAGAGCCCGATTGGGGGCTCGTGCTCAAGCGCAACCCCGTCGAGCGCATCAAGCGCGACAAGGATCCGCTCGGGATCCGCGACGAGCTGCCCGCCCTGATCGCCGCCGGCTACGAGGCCGTCGCCGAGGAGATCGTCCGCCTCCAGTGGTGGGGCCTCTACCACGACAAGCCGAAGATCGGACGCTTCATGCTCCGTATCAAGCTCCCGAGCGGCCGGGTCAGCCCGGCGCAGCTACGAGCGATCGGCGAGGTGTCCCAGCGCTTCGGCCGCGGGGACGCCGAGCTGGCCACGCGCCAGAACGTGCAGCTGCACTGGCTCGAGCTGGCCTCCCTGCCCGATGTCTTCGCCGCGCTCGACGCGGCCGGCCTCTCGACAGCGGGCGGCTGCGGCGACACGGTGCGGAACATCACCGGTTGCCCGGTGCAGGGCCTCGCCCACGACGAGCTCTTCGATGCGTCGGCGGTGGTCGAGGAGGCGGCTGCGTTCTTCTACGGGAACCCCGACTACACCGACCTCCCGCGCAAGCACAAGATCACGATCTCGGCCTGCGCGCACGCCTGCAACGCGCCCGAGATCAACTGCATCGCGCTCGTCGGGGCGATCGTCGACGGGCGCGAAGGCTTCTCGGTGCGCGTCGGCGGCGGGCTCTCCTCGGTGCCCCGGATCTCGCGCGACATGGGCGTCTTCGTGCCGCGCGAGCAGGCCGTCGCCGTGCTCGCCGCGATCCTCGACGCCTGGAAGACGGATCTCCGCTACCGCGTCTCGCGGGTCAAGGCGCGGCTGAAGTTCATGGTCGACGACATCGGGCCCGAGGGGATGCGCGAGCGCGTGGAGGCCTTGCTGGGCTATCGCCTCGAGGACTACGAGCCCGCGGAGCTGCCGCGGCCGGTCGACCACCTCGGCGTCCACCCGCAGAAGCAGGAGGGCCACTCGTACGTGGGCGTGCCCGTCCACCTCGGGCTCGTGAACGCAGACAAGCTCGTGGCCGTCGCCGACCTGGCGGAGGATCTCGGCGCCGACGTTCGCGTCACGCGCCGCCAGAACTTCATCGTCGCCGGCGTCCCGAACGCTCGGCTCGACGACACGCTCGCGCGCCTGGAGGCGATCGGCTTCCCGCTGAGCCTGAGCGGCCTCCGGGCGCGCGGGGTCGCGTGCACGGGCGAGCCGCACTGCAACTTCTCCGTCACCGAGACCAAGAGC
The DNA here is from genome assembly GCA_036824235.1 of Gaiellaceae bacterium. Taxonomy (GTDB): domain Bacteria; phylum Actinomycetota; class Thermoleophilia; order Gaiellales; family Gaiellaceae; genus JAIBJN01. Next base: position 2,690 of record DAITAN010000173.1, read on the forward strand.
AGGCTGGGAAGGCTCGTCGAGCACCTGGAGGAACGCTTCGGCGATGCGGCGGACGAGCTCGGCCTCCAGCTGGACGGGTGCCCGCACTCGTGCGCGCAGCACTGGATCGCCGACATCGGCTTCCAGGGAACGACGGCGCGCGACGACGACGGCAAGCGCCGCCAGGCCTACGACATCTTCGTGCGCGGCGGCCTCGGCCCCGAGGCGCAGATCGCGACGCCGCTCTTCCGCCGCATCCCGACCGAGGAGCTCGATGCCGCCGTGGACGGGCTCGTGGCCGGTTGGCTCGGCGGTCGTGCCGAGGGCGAGGGCTTCTCGTCGTTCGCGCAGCGGCTGACCGACGAAGAGCTCGGCGAGCTCGCGGGCCTGGAGCCTGCACGCAGCCGCGCACGAGAACGAGAGGAGGCGGCCTGATGGCGGTCGAGCTGATAGATGAGCTCGAGGCGGGGGAGCTCTCAGTCGACTTCGAGGGCGAGGAGCCGCAGGTCGTCCTCGAGTGGGCGCTCGAACGCTTCTCGCCGCGCATCGCGCTCTCGACGGCGCTCCAGATCGACGGCGTTGCCCTCCTGGACATGGCCTACGAGCTCGACCCTGGCGTGCGTGTCTTCACCGTCGACACGGGGCGGCTTCCCGAGGAGACCTTCGAGCTCGTCGAGCGGCTCCTCGAGCGCTATCCGGGGCTGGGCCTCGAGATCCTCGTGCCGGAGCAGCGGCACGTGCAGAACCTCGTGGGCAAGCACGGCCCGAACCTCTTCTACCGCGCGGTCGAGAACCGCCTGCTCTGTTGCCAGGTGCGCAAGGTGCAGCCGCTCCAGCGGCACCTGGCGGGCCTCGATGCGTGGATCACCGGCCTGCGGCGCGACCAGTGGGCGACGCGCACGAACATCCGCAAGGTCGAGATCGACCACGACCACGGGGCGATCGTGAAACTGAACCCGCTCGCGGAGTGGACCGAGGACGAGGTCTGGGACTACGTTCGCGAGCGCGACGTCCCGTACCACCCGCTCTACGGTCGCGGCTACACGTCCATCGGGTGCGCGCCGTGCACGCGGGCGACGAAGGCCGGCGAGGACAAGCGCGCGGGCCGCTGGTGGTGGGAGACGAACGCGCCCAAGGAATGCGGGATCCACTGCGCGATCGAGACGGGCGGCTTCGAGCACGAGCTGCACGCGATCCTCGGCGAGGACCACGAGTGACTGCCGTGCGCTTGAGCGAAGAGGCGCGCGAGGTCGCCCTGGCCGAGGCGCAGGCCGTGCTGGCGATGGTGCACGACGAGGGCCGGCGCGACCGACTCGCGGCGCTCGTCGCCGACGTGGACGAGGGCGAGGTCGAGGGCGCGAGCGCAGACGCGCTCGAGGAGCTGCTCGAGCTCGGGCTCGCCACGGGTCGCCTGCGCGCGCTGTACGGCCCGGACGGCGAGCAGGCGGCGCTGCTCGCGTTTCGCAAGCTTCCGCGCGGCGCGGAGCTCGCTGCCGGCGCACGGGAGGTGACCGAGGCGCTCCAGGCGCTCGAGGGCAAGCGGATCGACTCGGTCTCGCTGTCGAACGTCGGCCCGGGCGCCTACGTCCTCTCGCTCGGGGCCGACGGGCTCGACCTGTCCATCCGCGTCGACCGGCAGGGCGCGCGCATCCATTCGGTGGGGATCTAGATCTAGGAGAGCTGCTTGCCTGGCAGTCCCGACAAGCGGTACTACATGGCCTGCCTCGACCTCGAGGGACGGAAGTGTCTCGTGATCGGGGCGGGCCCGGTCGGGCTGGAGAAGGCAACCGGGCTCGTGGAATGCGGCGCCCTCGTCACCGTCGTCGCGCCCCAGGCGGTCGGAGGCTTCGAAGCGCTCGCCGTCGAGTGGCTCGCGCGCAAGTACGAGCCCGGCGACCTCGAGGGTCGGTTCCTCGTGATCGCGGCGACGTCGGACGAGGACCTCAACCGCCGTGTCTTCGCCGATGCGGAGGCGCGGGGCCTGCTCTGCAACGTCGCCGACGTACCCGAGCTCTGCAGCTTCATCTTGCCCGCCGTCCACCGTGAGGGGCCGATCGCGGTCGCCGTTTCCACCGGCGGCGCGTCGCCCGCGCTGGCACAGCTCCTGCGGAGCCGGATCGCTGCACAGGTCGGGCCGAAGGAGGCCCTGGTCGCCGAGCGGCTCCGGGCGCTGCGGCCCTGGGCGAAGCGCACGTTCCCCACCTACGAGGAGCGGCGGGACTTCTTCCAGCGCGAGGTCGAGAGGTCGCTCCGGTGACGGCCTCCCTCGTCGGCGCGGGCCCCGGCGATCCCGGCCTGATCACGGTGCGGGGCCTCGAGCGAGTGCGCGCCTGCGAGGTGCTTGTCTACGACCGGCTCGTCGCGCGCGAGCTCGTTGCCGAGGCGCCGGCGGGCGCGCTTCGCATCGCCCGCGACGGCCGCGCGCAGGAGGCGGTCAATGCGCTGCTCGTCGCGCACGGCTCGCAGGGCCGCGCCGTGGTGCGCTTGAAGGGCGGCGACCCGTTCGTCTTCGGGCGTGGTGGAGAGGAGGCGCTTGCGCTGGCGGCAGCCGGCGTTTCGTTCGAGATCGTCCCGGGCGTCTCGTCGCTCGGCGCCGTGCCGGCTGCGGCCGGGATCCCGGTGACCCACCGTGGAATCAGCGGGAGCGTCACAGCGGTCGCTGCGCACGACCCGGCGCGGCTCGACTTCGCAGCGCTTGCGGCGGTTGGTGGGACGCTCGTCTTCTTCATGGCGCTCGCGCGCGTGCGCGAGGTCGCCGACGGGCTGGCCGCCCAC
>DAITAN010000174.1:0-5442 GCA_036824235.1 Gaiellaceae bacterium
GGCGCGTCCGCGTACCACCGCGAGGTCGGCGCCGGCGCCGCGCGGGCAGGCGTCGACGTGCTCGTCGCCGTCGGGCCGCTCGCGCGCTCGTACGTTCAGGGCGCCCGCGGCGTGCCGGTGACGCGCTGGGCGCCGACGGTCGAGCAGGGCCTCGCGGTGCTCCGAAGCGTCCTTCGACCCGGCGACTACGTCCTCGTCAAGGGCTCTCGCGCGATGGGCCTCGAGGTCATCGGAGAGGCCATCGCCGTCGTCCCGGCGGAGGCTTAGGGTCCCGGAATGGTCGAGGTTCTGCTCGCGGGCGTCCTGGCGATGGTCATTTCCATCCTCTCAGGGCCGAAGTTCATCGACTTCCTGCGCAAGAACGAGTTCGGCCAGCAGATCCGCGAGGAGGGCCCCAAAGGCCACGTCGTCAAGCAGGGGACGCCGGCGATGGGCGGCCTCCTGATCATGATCGCGATGGCGGTTCCGTTCCTCATCTTCTCGGAGCGCACGGTTCCCGCCGTGACGGCCTTCTTCGTCACGCTCGGCTGCGCCGCGATCGGGTTCGTCGACGACTGGACGAAGGTCTCGCGCCGCCGGTCCCTCGGGCTCGCCGGCCGGTGGAAGCTCGTCTGGCTCGGGGCGATCACGGTCGTCGTCGGGATCGTCGCCGCGCGCGGGCTGGACACGCCCCTGACGACCGACGTCTACCTGCCGCTCCTCGACGTCGACCTGCCGCTCTCCTGGGGCTGGTACGTCCTCCTCTTCGTCATCATCGCGGGCGCCTCGAACGGGGTGAACCTGACCGACGGGATCGACGGCCTCGCAGCCGGCACGACCACGATCGCGATTCTGACCTACACCGCGATGAGCCTCGTCGCCGCGCTCGCCTCCATCCGCGCGGTGGGCGCCGCCGACCAGGTCGACCTCGATCTCGCCATCCTCGGCGCGAGCCTCGTGGGCGCCTCGATCGGGTTCCTCTGGTACAACGCGTTCCCCGCCGAGGTCTTCATGGGCGACACGGGCTCGATGGGCCTCGGGGGCGCGCTGGCCGCCTTCGCGATCATGACGAAGACGGAGATCCTCCTGATCCTGATCGGCGGGATCTTCCTCATTGAGGCCCTCTCCGTCATCGTCCAGGTCATCAGCTTCAAGCGCTTCGGCCGCCGCGTCCTCCTCATGGCGCCGCTCCACCACCACTTCGAGATGAAGGCCTGGTCGGAGACGAAGATCACCGTCCGCTTCTGGATCGTGACCGCGATCCTCTGCGCCTGCGGCTTCGTCCTCTACTACCGCTACGCCTCTGAGTTCGCTTCCTGAGACCGCGCTCGTCCTCGGCCTCGCGCGCTCGGGCGAAGCCGCAGCGCTAGCGCTCGCCCGGAGGGGCGTCCGGGTCGTCGGCGTCGACCGAAACGAGGGCCTCGAGGCGGGGAGGCTTCGCGAGGCGGGTGTCGAAGTCGTCCTCGGCGCGGAGGATCCCGCGCTCCTTGACGGCGTGGACCTGTTGGTGAAGAGCCCCGGAGTGCCGAGCGAGGCACCCCTCGCGGCCGCCGCACGCTCGCGCAGCCTGACCGTCTGGAGCGAGGTGGAGCTCGGCTCACGCCTGCTCGCAAACCCCATGGTCGGCGTGACCGGGACGAACGGAAAGACGACGACGAGCGAGCTGCTCGGCGCCGTCTTTCGCGCGGCCGGCCGACCCGTCGCCGTGGCCGGGAACGTTGGCCGTCCGCTCACAGGCCTCGACGGCGCGATTGCCGAGGACGCGTGGATCGTCTGCGAGCTTTCGAGCTTCCAGCTCGAGGACATCGAGTCGTTCAAGCCGCAGGTCGCCGTCCTCCTCAACCTGACGCCCGACCACCTCGACCGCCACGCCGACCTCGACGCCTACCGCGCCGCCAAGCTCCGGATCTTCGAGAACCAGGGCCCCGACGATGTGGCCGTCGTCCCTCACGGCTTCGGCGAGCTCCCGGGCGCCGCCCGCCGCGTCGAGTTCGCCGCGGACGATGCGCTCCCCGCCGAGCCGCGAATCCCCGGTGAGCACAACCGCGAGAACGCTGCCGCGGCGACCGCCGCCGCGCGGGCAGCAGGCATCGACGACGACGCTATCGCCGAGGCGCTGCGGACGTTTGAGGGCGTGCCCCATCGCCTGGAGCTGATCCGCGAGCTCGACGGCGTCCGCTGGGTGAACGACTCGAAGGCCACGAACCCGGAGGCCGCGGAGCGCGCGCTCGGCGCCTACCCGCCCGGGCTCCGCGTGATCCTGGGGGGAAGCCTCAAGGGCTCGTCGTTCGCCGGCCTCGCACACCGCGCGCACAAGGCGGGGGTCTCGCGGGCGTATCTCATCGGTGAGGCCGCCGACGAGATCGCCGAGGCACTCGCGGCTGCAGGCGTGCGTTTCCAGCACTCCCGCGACCTCGAGAACGCGGTCGCCGACGCGCGCGCCGAGGCCGAGCCGGGCGACGTCATCCTGCTCTCCCCGGCCTGCGCGAGCTACGACCAGTTCCGCGACTTCGAGGAGCGGGGCGAGCGCTTCCGCGAGCTCGTGGAGGCGCTGTGAGCCGCCGCGCCCGCAGCGGCCTCGACTACCAGCTGCTCGTCGTCACGACGCTCGGGCTGGTCGCCTTCGGCCTCGTCATGGTCTACAGCGCGAGCTCTGCCCGGGCCGCGCTCGCGGCGGACGACCCAGCCTACTACCTGAAGCGCCAGGCGATCTACGCCGTCGTCGGGATCGTCGCGCTCGTCTTGCTCTCCCGCACGGACTTCCGGCGCCTGCGGTTCGCCGTTCCGCCGCTGCTGCTAGCCAGCTTCGCTCTCCTCGTCGCCGTCCTCGTCATCGCCGAGCCGGTCAACGGCGCGCGCCGCTGGATCGAGCTCGGGCCCGCGACGATCCAGCCGTCGGAGCTCGCCAAGCTGGCGATCGCACTCTGGCTCGCGTCCTACCTCGCGAGGAGCCCCGCCCCGCAGTCGATCGGCGAGCTGATCCGCCCGATCGGAGTCGTCGTCGGCGCGGCGCTCGCCCTCATCATCGTCGAGCCCGATCTCGGCACGGCGATCTCGATCGCGATCATGGTCGGCGCCGTCCTTCTCGTCGCCGGGACGCGACTCTCGACCCTCATGGGCGCCGGCTTCGCCGGGATGGCGCTCGTGGTTGCGGCGATCTGGCTCGAGCCCTACCGGCGCGAGCGAATCCTCAGCTTCCTCGACCCCTGGCAGGACCCCGAGAACGCCGGCTTCCAGAGCGTGCAGGCGATGCTCGCGCTCGGCTCGGGCGGGCTCTTCGGCACCGGCCTGGGGGAGAGCGTCCAGAAGGTCTACTACCTGCCCGAAGCCTCGACGGACATGATCTACGCGATCATCGGCGAGGAGCTCGGCCTCGTGGGTGCCGTCGCCGTGCTCGCGGCCTTCGTCATCTTCGGCTACGCCGGGTTCAACATCGCTCTGGGCTGCGGCGACCCCTTCGGGAAGTTCCTCGCGACCGGGATCACAGCGCTCATCTGCGGCCAGGCCGCGGTCAACATCAGCGCGGTCATGGGGCTGGCGCCGCTGACCGGGATCCCGCTCCCATTCGTGTCTTACGGCGGGTCGAGCCTGATCGTCGGCCTCGCGTCGGTCGGCATCCTCCTTAACATCGCGGTCAACCATGCCGCCGAGTCCACCGCAAAGGTTCCTGATCGCCGCCGGAGGAACAGCCGGTCACGTTCTGCCGGCGCTCGCGATAGCCGAGGCGCTCGGTCGACGCGGCGGGTCCGTCACGCTCGCCGGTCGGCCTGACTCGATCGAGCAGCGCCTCGCGGTCGAAGCCGGCCTCGAGTTCGACAGCTTCCACGTCGAAGGGATCCCGCGTCGAGCGTCGCTCCGTACGGTCGGGGCGCTCGCCCGCGCGGCGGTCGCGCCCGCCGCGTGCCTCCGGATCCTGCGCCGCCGACGTCCTGACGCCGTGCTGGGCGCGGGTGGGTACGTCGGCGGGCCCATGGTGCTCGCCGCCGGAACGCTGAGGATCCCCGCCGCCCTCACCGAGGCGGACGCGCACCTCGGCCTCGCCAACCGTCTCGCCGCGCCCTTCGCAAAGCGCGTTTTTTGCGCTTTCCCGATCGAGGGGCTCGAGGGGCCGAAGTACGAGGTCGTGGGGCGTCCGATCCCTGATCGCTCCCGTCCGCCGGACCAAGCAGCCGCCCGGCAGGCGTTCGGTCTTCCCGCGGAAGGTCCGGTCGTTCTCGTCTTCGGCGGAAGCCAGGGCTCCCGGCGGCTGAACGAGGCCGCCCTGGATGCATTCGCACAGGAAGGGCCGGCCGTCCTGCACCTTGCGGGCGAGCGCGACTTTCCCGATCTCGAGCCGCGTCCGCGGCGAGAGGACTATCGCCTGCTGCCCTACACGGACGAGTTCGGCGCCGCGCTCTCCGCGGCCGATCTCGTGGTGGCGCGGGCCGGCGGCTCCGTGTGGGAGGTCGCGGCAGCGGGCAAGCCCGCGCTCCTCGTCCCCTTTCCGCACGCGACCGCCGACCACCAGGAGAAGAACGCGCGGTACTTCGAGCGCGGAGGCGGGGCGGTTGTCATCCGCGAGTCGGAGCTCGATCTCCGCCGGCAGGTGAGCGACCTCCTCGACGATCCGGCGCGGCTGGAGGAGATGGGCAGGTCGATGCTCGCGTTGGCGAAGCCAGACGCGGCGGAGGTCGTCGCCGAGGAGCTGATGGCACTTGCCCGATCTTGACGGCCGCCGTCTCTGGTTCGCGGGCATCGGCGGCGCCGGCCTGTCCGGGTACGCGATCGTCTCGCGCGCCTGGGGCGCCGACGTCTCCGGCTGGGACCGGAAGGAGACGCCCTACCTCGCGCACGTGCGTGAGGCCGGCATCCCGGTCACCGTCGCTCCCGAGGCCCCCGAGCCGCCTGCCGGCGTCGAGGTCGTGGTCTCGACCGCGTACGCCGGCAAGGTCGAGGGCCGCAGCCGCGCGGAGTTCCTTGCCGAGCTCGTCGCGTTGCGGCGCGCGATCGTCGTCGGCGGCGCCCACGGGAAGACGACGACCGCGGCGATGATCGCCTACTGCCTCGACCGGCTCGGCGACGACCCCTCGTTCCTCATCGGAGGCGAGGTCCGCCAGCTAGGCGGGAACGCCCGCGCAGGGGAGGGGTGGCTGGTGGTGGAAGGCGACGAGTCCGACGGCACCGTCTTCTCGCTCCCGGCCGACATCGCCGTCGTCACGAACGTTGACCTCGACCATCACACCGAGTTCTCCTCGACGGCGGAACTCGAGGCCCGCTTCGAGGAGTGGGCCGCCTCGATCGGTGAGGGACGGGTCGTCTGGGGGCGCGACGTCGAGCCGGTCGACATCGAGCTCGGCGTTCCCGGCCTGCACAACCGCCTCAACGCCGGGTGCGCGCTGGCCGCACTCGAGCTGGCCGGCTTCGACCGGGCGGCGGATCAAGGAAGCGTTGCCTGACACGCGGGTGCTGGTCCTGACGGTGCAC
>DAITAN010000175.1:0-5432 GCA_036824235.1 Gaiellaceae bacterium
GCCGGCCGCGACGGCGTCTCGTTCCTCGTGCGCCCCAACCCCGGGCTGCCGTTCGCGCCCGCCGCCGAGACCGCCTCGGGCGGGGAGCTGTCCCGTATCGCTCTCGCGCTGCGCGCCGTCGCCCACGCCTCGGCGGGCGAGCCGACCATCGTCTTCGACGAGATCGACGCGGGCATCGGGGGCCAGACCGCGCACGCGGTCGCGGATGCCCTCAGGCGCCTGGCCGAGAGCGCGCAGATCCTCACCATCACGCACCTCCCGCAGATCGCCAGCGCCGCCGAGGGGCACCTGCGCGTGGAGAAGGTGCCCGGCGACCCGACGCACACCCGCATCGAGCGGCTCTCGGACGAGGAGCGGAGCGAGGAGCTGGAACGTATGCTGGGCGGGGCCGAGTTCCTCTCCACCTTCCGGCGCTGATGGCGACGTTTGTCGAGTTCACCGGCACTGCCAAGCTGGACAGGCGCACCAAGCGCCTGGTGAAGCGCCTCGGGCCCTCGGACATCGCGATCATCGACCATCCGAACCTCGACCGCATCTCGGCCGAGGAACTGCTCGAGAGCGGTGTCCGCATCGTCGTCAACGTCTCGTCGTCCTCGACGGGCGACTACCCGAACGCCGGCCCCCTGGCGCTCGTGCTCGGCGGCGTGTGCCTCATCGACGCACCGGGCGCCGAGCTGTTCGAGGAGGTGAAGGAAGGCGAGCCGCTCGTTGTCCGGGGCTCGAACGTCTTCCGCAACGGCTCGCGGCTCGCAGCCGGTCGCGCCCGGGCCGCGGACGAGCTCGCGCGCGACCTCGACGACCAGCGCAGCCGGGTCAGCGAGGCGCTCGAGGCCTTCGCCGAGAACACGCTCCGCCACCTCCGGGAGGAGGCGGCGCTCCTCTCGGAGGACGTGCAGATGCCGCAGATGCGGACACGGTTCCGCGACCGGCACGCGCTCGTCGTCGCCCGCAGCGCCGAGACGCGCCGCGACCTGCAGATCGTCGGGCCCTACATCGCCGACTTCAAGCCGGTGCTCATCGGCGTCGACGGCGGCGCCGACACCCTCGTCGCGGCGGGCTACAAGCCGGATGTGATCGTGGGCGACATGGACTCCGTCTCCGACAAGACGCTCCAGCTCGGCGCGGAGCTCGTCGTCCACGCGTATCCGGACGGCCGCGCCCCCGGGCGGGAGCGGCTCGACCAGCTCGGCCTGCCCTCGACCGTTATCCCGACGCCGGGGATCTCGGAGGACGCAGCCATGCTCCTCGCCTACGACAAGGGCGCCGAGCTGATCGTGGCGGTCGGGACGCGCTTCAACCTGATCGAGTTCCTGGAGCGGAACCGGGCGGGCATGTCCTCGACGTTCCTGACCCGCCTGAAGGTGGGGGAGAAGCTCGTCGACGCGCGCGGCGTGTCGCGGCTCTTCCGGCCGAGGGTGGGCATCGGCATGGTGCTGACGTTCACGCTCGCGTCCGTTGCCGCGGTCGCGGCCGTCCTGATCGCCTCGCCCGAGCTCCGCGACCTGATCTCGCAAGTCGTCGAGCGGCTGCGGTCGCTCGTCGGCCTCGAATGAGCCGCATCGAGGCGACCGGCGAGCTCCAGTCGGACCGCCGCGACGTCTGGGCGCTGCTCGCGGAGCCGTACCACCTCCCCGACTGGTGGCCCGCGTACACCGGCGTGAAGCCGGACCGCCGCGGCCTCGCGAAGAACGCGCGCTGGCAGGTGGTTCGCGCGAAGTCGCCTGGCTTCTTCCGCCGCCCCGGCGAGGAGGGGCTGATCGTGATCACGAAAGTGGTCGAGGCCTGGGAGCTCTGCTGGCACGACGTCGACCAGGGTCTGGACGCCGGAGTCGCCCTCGACAACGCCGGCACGGGGCGAACGCGCGCGACGATCTTCGTCTCGGGGTCCGAGTACGGCCTCATCTTCGAGGGTGCCCGCAGCCTGAGCCACAACCTCCCCGAGCGTGCGCTCACGCGCCTGCAGGATCTCTGCCAGACCACCGCCTCGCTCTGATCCTCGACTAGTCTGGCCCCATGTTCGGCCTCCGCTACCACGTGGCCTCGCTGGCCGCGGTGTTCGTCGCGCTCGCAGTCGGCATCCTCCTCGGCGTGGCGGTCTCCGGCCGGGTCACGGATGCGAGTGAAGGCCTCGAGGAGGAGAACCTCCGCAACGACAACCAGCGTCTCCAGCAGGATCTCGAAGCGGCGCGCGCGGCCGAGGAGGCAGCCAACCTACGTGGCGAGGGCTCCGAGGAGCTTCTTGGGCGAGCATATCCGGCCCTCATGGAAGGCCGGCTCGAGGGGGAGAACGTCGCGATGATCTTTCTCGGCCCTTCCGACGGTAGCGCGCGTGCGGACATCGAGCGCACGCTCGCCGACGCGGACGCCGGCTCTCCGGCCCGCGTCGTGGCCCTGAACGTCCCGGTGGACGGCGCCGACCTCGACGCCACGCTCGAAGGAGACGAAGTCCTGGCCGGCTACGCGGGCGACGACGGCGACTATTCGGAGTTGGGGCGCGAACTGGGTCGCGAGCTAGCGGAGAGCGGCGAGACGCCGCTCTGGGACGCGCTCTCGTCGCAGCTGGTCGAGGAGCAGGAGGGAGCGGAATCGCCCGCGGTCGACTCGGCGGTCGTCGTGCTCACGTGGGCGCCGCCCGACGACGCGAACGGGGACGCAGATGCCGCTGCCGAGTCGGAGGCGACCAGCTCCCTGATGGAAGGCCTTATCCGGGGACTGGACGGCGCGGGAATCCCGGTGGTCGGGGTCGCGGGCAGAGACGACCCTCCCGAGGTCGTGGAGTACTACCGCGACCAGGGCATCTCGAGCGTCGACGACGTGGACGAGGCCGCAGGCCGGCTGGCCCTGGCGCTCCTGCTCAGCGGCGCGGAGCCGGGCCACTACGGCCTCAGCGACGACGCGGACGGGATCGTCCCGCCGTTCGAGCCGATCACGGGCGAGTGACTAGCGACTTCGACGCCCTGACCGTCCTCGTCGCCGCGCGTAACGAGGAGGACAGGATCGGGGAGACCGTGGCCGCCCTGCGGAAGGACTTCCCCGAGGCCGAGATCCTCGTCGTCGACGGGCGCTCCGAGGACGGGACGGCAAGCCGGGCCGAGGCCGCAGGCGCCGTCGTGATCAGGATCGAGCGGCTCGGCAAGGGCGAGGCCCTGTCGGCCGGCGAGCGCGCCGCGCCTCCCGGACGGCTCCTCCTCTGCGACGCCGATCTGCGCGGGACGCTCCGGCCGCTCGTCGAGAGCGACGCAGACCTCTCAGTGGCGGCTTTCCGGCGCAGGGTCGGCGGAGGCTTCGGCATCGCCAAGCGGGTGGGGCGGGAGCTGATCCGCCTCCGCACGGGCGCCACACCGCAGGAGCCGCTCTCCGGCCAGCGGGTCGTCAGCGCCCGCGCCCGTGCGGCCTGCTTCCCGCTCGCTCCCGGCTTCGGCTGCGAGGTGCGCATGACGATCGACGCGCTCCGCGCCGGCCTCTCCTTCGAGGAGGTCGAGCTCGACCTCGACCACCGCGCGACGGGCCGCGACCGGGCGGGGTTCGTCCACCGGGGCCGCCAGCTCGTGGACGCGGTGCTCGCGGCCGGGCCGCTCGCCGTCAACTTCCGCGGCTACCGGCTTCCCCTGATCGGGTGGACGACCGCCAACCGGAGCGACCCCGGGATCACGCTCGTGACCCTCCTCGGCTTCCTGGACGACGTGTACGGCGGTCATCAGCGCGGCTTCCGCGAGCACCTGCGCGCGCGGCGCACGACCGGCGTCCTCAAGGCCGTCGGGATCCCGCTCGTGGGGCTCCTGCGGACGCGGTCGCTGAGCGGCGCCCTGCTCTTCGCGCTTTCCGCGAACCTCTTCAACCAGCTGGACACAAAGCCGGGCAGGTGCCTGAAGGCCTACCTCCTGGCGGCCGGGCCGCTCGGCGCCCCCGTCAGGCTGGCCGTCCTCCTCCTTCCCTACGATCTCGCGGAGAGGACGATGCTAGGGGACGCCGGATCGAATGCGCTCGGGGCCGTGGTAGGCTTGAAGTCCGTGGACCGCTTCCACGGTTTTTCACGCTTGGCCGCGATCGCGACGCTCGCAGGCCTCAACCTCCTCGGAGAGCGCACGTCCCTCGGCCGACTCATCGAACGGACGCCCGGCCTGCGCGAACTCGACGCTTTCGGGAGGAGGCCGTGAGAGACCGCCCGACGAAGTACGTGTTCGTGACCGGCGGCGTCGTCTCGTCACTCGGCAAGGGCATCTCGGCAGCCTCGCTCGGCCGGCTGCTGAAGGCGCGTGGGCTTCGCGTCCAAGTGCAGAAGTTCGACCCGTACCTGAACGTCGACCCCGGCACGATGAGCCCCTTCCAGCACGGCGAGGTGTTCGTCACCGAGGACGGTGCCGAGACGGATCTCGACATCGGCCACTACGAGCGCTTCGTCGACGAGAACCTCTCGCGGAACGCCAACCACACGTCGGGCTCCATCTGGTACTCGGTCATCCGCAAGGAGCGCAAGGGCGAGTACCTCGGCTCCACCGTGCAGGTCATCCCGCATATCACGAACGAGATCAAGGAGCGCATCCGGCGCGTCGCGAGCGTCAACGACACGGACGTGGTCATCTCGGAGATCGGTGGCACGGTGGGCGACATCGAGTCGCTGCCGTTCCTCGAGGCGATCCGCCAGTTCCGGCGCGAGGTCGGTCCCGAGAACGTGGTCTACCTCCACGTCACCTTCGTGCCGTTCATCGAGACGGCCGGCGAGCTGAAGACGAAGCCGACCCAGCACTCGGTCAACGAGCTCCGGCGTATCGGTATCCACCCCGACGTCGTCATCTGCCGCTCGGCCGAGACGCTCTCGCGCGACATCCGCGAGAAGATCGCGCTCTTCGCCGACGTCGATCCCAAGGCCGTCATCGCCAACGAGGACGTGAGCGACGTCTATCTCGTGCCGCAGGCGCTTCGCGACGAGGGCCTCGACACGCTCGTCGTGCAGAAGCTCGGCCTGCCCGACGGCGAGGCCGACCTCGGAGAATGGGACGAGCTCGCCTCCAGGATCGGCGAGCGAAGCGGCGAGGTGCAGATCGCCCTCGTCGGCAAGTACGTGAAGCTCCATGACGCGTACCTCTCGGTCCACGAGGCGCTCAAGCACGCGGGCATCCACCACCGCGTCGACGTGAAGGTGCGCTGGTTCGACGCCGAGGGCATGAGCTTCGAGGAGGCCACCGCCGAGCTCGAGGACGTCGACGGCGTACTCGTTCCCGGCGGCTTCGGCTCCCGCGGCTGGGAGGGGAAGATCACGGCCTGCCGCGTCGCCCGCGAGAACGGGATCCCGTATCTCGGCATCTGCCTCGGCATGCAGGTCGCCGTCTCGGAGTTCGCGCGGCATGTGGTCGGCCTGGACGGGGCCAACTCGACGGAGATGGACCCGGAGACGCCCTACCCGGTGATCGACCTCCTGCCCGAGCAGAAGG
>DAITAN010000176.1:0-5405 GCA_036824235.1 Gaiellaceae bacterium
CCCGGCGTCCCCACGGTCGCGGGCACCCACCCCGCCACCACCCGAGCGGCCGCCGAGGCCCTCACCGACACCCCGCCCGTCGTCCCAGCCCGCCTCGCCGGCCTCGACCTCGGCCCGGCGTGCAACCAGTGCGGGGGCATGATGCAGCGGACCGGCAGCTGCTACACGTGCTCCAGCTGCGGCAATAACACCGGCTGCGGCTAGTAGGGGGCATTCCCAACATTGCGCGCGTTTGCATCAATAGGCGGCTGTAGATGCGCCGACGGGCACCTGCGACCGTCGGTACGGCGTCTTCGGGCGTCCGCGACGCCTGTGGCTGGACAGAGAGGGCCTCGGGAAACCGGGGCCCTCTTCATGCACGCATCCTCAGCGACAATCCCGGCCCTCCCACACCCGTGCACCTGATATCCGTGGCGGGAGAGCTCCTTGGCGAGCGCGCGCTCGTCTATCTCCCCGGACGAGGTCAAGCACGGCCCGATGAGGTGCTCCTCTCGACGGGTCAGATCACCGGCATCGACGCGTGGGGCGGCAACGTCCTGCGGACCACCATCGAGTACTACGCCACGTACCAGCAGGTCAACGTCGTGCTCACGCCGCCCAAGGACGGGCCGGTGTGGGGCCAGCTTTGCGGGCTCCTCGGCGAGTTGCCCGCGCACGTCATCCTGAAGGATGGACGCGAAACCGAGACGCTGCCGAACAACGTTGTCCTCCCGGCCCAGCGGATCAGGACCTTTGACCAGCTGGATGCCGTCAGCCAGGCCCTGTTCAACCGGGCAGCGGCGTTGCACACGATGGCTGAGGCAACAATCCTGACCAACGCAATCCAGGCGTTCGGCGGCAATGCCCTGCGGCACGCACGGTCACCGATTCAGGCGGTCGTGACCTCGTGCTTCGAGCGCAGCGAGGACGAGTTGCAGCTCGTCGCCACCGATCTCGGAGCGGGCATCTCCGAAGAGGCGGATCCCGCGGCGATGCTACTCAAGGCGATCGAAGACGCAGAGGATGGCGAGGTATCCGATCTCGCGCAGCTCGCCACGCGACGGGAGCTCGACATCACGCTCGCTTTCGCATCTGGAACCGGCCGCGTGTACTGGCGAGCGGGCCGGTGGAGCACCGCGGCCGATCAGTACGCGTCCGGGTTGACGGCGGCCATCACGATTCACCGCTGAACTCTGGAGGACCATGCCAACCCGACTAGAACCCTTGCCGAGAACGACTATTGTAGGTTCAATAGCGTCAATGAAGCCTGTCCATTTCATGCTCGCCGGCTATGGGGCCATTCTGGGTCGACGAGACGTTGGCCGGGAGATCGGCGCCGACGTGCTCCGGATCGTGCACGGCAACGCGAGCGTGATTCTCGATTTCAACGGCGTCGATGTCATCGCGCCCTCGTGTTTCGAAGAGATCTATCGGCCGCTTCGCGGCTTGTTTGATCCCCCATCGGAAGAGCCACGCGTGCTTGTCGTCCTCGGCCTCGACGAGGACGTGCGCGCGACCGTTGAGATGGTCCTTGAGCGACACAAGGCTGCCATCGCCGAGCTGAAGGATCATGACCTGGACCTGCTCACCTCGGTGCCGCACCTCGCGGACACCCTCGCGATGGCGAAGCAGCTCGGACAGTTCACCGCGCCAGAACTCGCTGAGCGCATGGATCTCAAGCTGCCGAACGCGAACAGCCGTCTCACCCGGCTGGTCGCCTCAGGCGCGCTGGAGCGCGAACCCGATCCAGACGCCGGCCGAGGGAAGAGGTTCCGATACCGACTCCCAGACGCGGGCGCCCTCGCCGAGACGGCGCGCGAAGCAGCGCGCCCCCGGGCTGGGCGCTCGTAGCGATGCGAGGGGGAATGAGAGGTATCCCTTGACAAGCACTACTTCAATAACTACACTGAAGTTGTCCGAGATTTAAGGAGACGGTCCCATGACCGCAGACCCAACCCCCGTCGATGTGCAGGACGCAACGCCGAAGCCCAAGGGCGTGACGATCCTCGTCAACAAGAAGGAGGTTCGTCTCCGGTCGAAGGAGACCACCGGCCGCGAGATCAAATCGGCCGCGGGCATCCCCGAGGACTTTGTGCTCTACCGGCATCACGGCGATGACCTCGTCACGGTGGCGAATGACGAGCAAATCAAGGTCCACGACCACGAGAAGTTCACCGCAGTCTCGGGCCAGGATGTCTCATGACCGACGCGGCCTGTGCGGCGGAGGTAGCGGCGGCTATTGCGAACCTGTGCGATGAGTTCCCTGGAACTGCAGCCGTGTCGGACGGCAGCGGCGGCGCGTACGTCGACGTACCCGACATCGGGATCGGACCCCGTTGGACGCCGGAGGTCATCACGGTGAGATTTCAGATTTCGTACAACTATCCCGACGCGGCGATCTATCCCTTCTTCGCCCCGGCGGGGTTGCGCCGGGCAGAGGGAACGTGGCCCTCCAACATGACGGAGGGGGTCCCCTTCAACGGCGAGACGGCCATCCAGATCTCGCTCCGAGCCAACCGCTGGCATCCTGGCACCGATACGGCGAACGGGGCGGTACATCAAGTCCGCAAGTGGCTCATGGAGGTCCCGTGATGAGGGTCCGCATCACCGGCGATCACTACGCGGCCCTGCATCGGCATCTGTTCCCTGGTGACCGCGATGAGCACGGGGCCATTCTGTTCGCGCACATTGGAGACGATCCGTCCACGCTGCTCGTGCGAGATGTTGAGCTTCTTGTCCCCGGCGACTTCATCCCAGGGGACCGCGGCTATCGCCAGATCCCGGCGCCGGTCATAGCCCGCGCGGCAAACCTGGCTGCCGACTGGGGAATGGCTCTCGTCACGTGCCACAGTCATCCCGGCGCTACAACTGCGGTCGCCTTCTCAGCCGATGACAAGGCATCCCACCAGCGATTGTTCCCCCACCTTACGGACGTCCTGGACGGCCCGCCGGCCGTGAGTCTGGTCTTCGGCGAAGCCTCGGTTGCCGGTGAGGCCTGGCATCGAAGTGGCGATGTGGTCGAGGTCGGCGGGCTACGCGTCGTTGGTCATCAGCTTCTGACGTTGAGGCCTCGGCCCATCGCCGACACTTCGGGGTTGGACCAGCGTTTCGACCGCCAAGTCCGCCTCTTCGGGCCCGAAGGCCAGCACCGACTGCGTGCGTTGAATGTGGGCGTGGTTGGAGCCGGGGGCGGTGGATCCATGCTGATCGAACAGCTGGCCCACCTCGGCGTTGGGACTATCACGGTCGTTGACTACGACATCGTCAAGACACACAACCTGTCGCGCATCGTGGGGGCTACTTCGAAGGATGCCCGGTTGGCGCGTAAGAAGATCGCCGTCGCTGCCCGCCTCGTACGAAACATTGACCCAACCATCGACTTCCGCGGGATCGACGGGGACATCGCAGACGTCGGCGTCGCGGCCCGACTCGCCGAGTGCGACTTCTTGCTGCTTGCGACCGACACAATTACCAGTCGGCTGGTCTTCAACGCACTCGTCCACTCGTTCATCGTGCCAGGCGTACAGGTGGGCGCCAAGGTGGAAACCACCGACGGGGCCGTGGACCAGGCCTACGTTGCGGTACGCCCGGTTTGGCCTGGCCGTGGGTGCTTGCAGTGCGCCGGGCTCATCGACCCGATGAAGCTGCAGGAGGAATCGCGTTCCCCCGAAGAGCGCCGCGCGCAGAACTACCTCGCTACGCCCGAGGTCATCGATCCCTCCGTCGTCACGCTCAACGGCCTCGCGGCCTCTCAGGCCATGAACGTCCTGCTCTTCACCGTGACAGGTCTCGCCGATCCCGAGTTGCTCCGGCACCGGTACTACTTCCCTGCCGATGCGACTTCGAAGGCCGTCGTCGAGCGTCCCGACCCTCAGTGCAGGTGGTGCTCTGGAGCGCAGCGCTCTCAGTTCGCCCGAGGGCAGCTGGCCGCCCTGCCGCTCCGTCACGGCTCCGCTCGTCGCGAGGCCGCCACTATTCGGCAGCGCGTTCGGTCGATCCTCAGGCTTCGATCTGCATCGGCCCCTCGTTGCTAATGCGCTATGTCTTCCTGAGCGACCGGCGCTGGCCTGCGAGCGGCCGCTCGGCCCTCAGCTGGGCGCGAGCTTGAAGTCGTGGCGCGAGGCGATCTGGCCGATCGTCTCGGGCGTCAGGGGGCCGGCCTGGCCGGCCTCGGCGAGCTCGCGCATGTAGTGCTCCCAGCCTCCGGGGGTGCTGAGGTTGAGGAAGCGGACGGGGTCGTCGGTCTGGTTGCTGAAGGTGTGGACGACGCCGGGTGGGGCGCAGACGAAGGTGCCCGGGCCGGCGGTGCGGGTCTCGTCGCCGACGAGGAACGTCATCGTGCCCTGCAGGACGTAGAACATGTCGTGCATCGCCTCGTGGACGTGCGGCGGCGGGCCCGGGAACTGGGGTGGGATGGTGTTCTCGGAGAGGAAGAACGAGCCGCCGGTGTCGTCGCTCGTCGCCTTGATGACGACCTCGGTGGTGCCAGCGTCGAGGCGCTCGCCCTCGCCGGGAGTGTGGAACACGGCCATCGGGGCAGCGTACTGACGCGGATTGGTGTCCCTCGTCGCGGGCTCGTTCGTCGTAGGTTCGACATCGAAGGCCGCGTCGCCGAGCTCAGGCGCACGCCGCCGCGGTGAAGGACCCCTCCGCCGGCGATGACCACGCCCCGTGATGCGTCAGGCGCGTGGACGCGCCGCGTCACTCCAGCCAGGAGGCGCGCGTGAGCCGGCCCTCGGTCGGCGTGCCCAGCAGGCCGTTGACGATCACGTCGAGGCCGAGGGAGAAGCGCTCGTCGCCGTCGCCTATCGTCATGTGGCGGGCGAGGGCGGCGACCGTCGGATAGCGGTCGGCGGGGATCGCGGAGAAGCGCCCCGCGACGCGCTCGACCTCGAGCGTCTCGTGATCGGGGTCCTGGAAGAGCGTGGCGTAGAGGCTCTGCTCGTAGGCGATCGCGGTGATGTACATGTTGAGCATGTCGGCCGCGTAGGCGGCGGCCTGGTCGCCGACGCCGCCGGCCTTGAGCAGCGAGAGCATCGACTCGACGACCCGCAGCGCCTCGTCGCCAGTGGGGATGCGGGCCATGGCCAGGCGCGCCATGCCCGGGTACTCGACGGCGAGCACGTGCACGATCCGCCCGGCGAGCTCGTGCAGCTGCTCGCGCCAGCGCTCGGGCTCGGTGGGCTCGGTGGCGATGGCGCCGATGGCCGCGTCGAAGAGCAGGTCCCAGAGCTCGTCGCGGTTGGCGAAGTAGACGTAGAGCGAGGCGGGCCCGGTGTCGAGCGCCTGGGCGAGGCGACGCATGGTCAGGGTGTCGATGCCCTCCTCGCGCACGATCGCCAGGGCGGCGTCGACGATGGTCTCGCGGCTGAGGGCGGGCTTGGCGGGCCGGTCGCGGCGGCTGCGGGGCGAGGCCGCATCGGCCT
>DAITAN010000177.1:0-5390 GCA_036824235.1 Gaiellaceae bacterium
GGTGCGGGCGTGGAGTGGGGTGGGCCAGCCTGGTTCCCGCGCCAGCTCCAGGGCGAGGGCCGCCACGACGCGCCCGAGCGCTACGGCTGCCTCTACGTCTCGGAGGAGCCGGTGTCCGCCGTGGTGGAGGAGCTCGCAGCGCTCGCCGGAGGGAAACTCGCCCCAGGCGACCTCGTGCGCGGCCGGTTGCCGCTCGCGCTCGCCACGCTCCGGCTCCCCGACGATGCCCTCGTCGTCGATCTCGACGATCCGGCGCTGCTCGCGGCCGAGGAGTTACGGCCGTCCGAGGTGGCCACCCGCGAGCGCGAGAAGAGCCAGGCGGTGGCGGCTGCTCTCCACGAGCGCCATCCGGAGGCGGTCGGCCTGCGCTGGTGGTCGACGTTCGAGCCGGCCTGGGCGAACGTCACGCTCTTCGACAGGGCGGCGATCATGCTCAAGGTGACCGACGTGCGCGAGCTCAGGCTGGACGACGAAACAGTGGGGGAGGCCGCACGGTTCCTGGGCTTGCGCATGGCGGCATGACCGCGGACGAACTTCTCGCACGGCGGCTTCCGGGCAGCGTCGGAGGTGTCCTGGCGCTCATGCACGAGCTCGAGGAGGCGCTTCCGCGCCGCGATGGCGTGTGCTCGTTCCTTCGGCTCTACCGCGCGGTCACGGAGGACGTCCACGCAATCGTGGGGCCGGTGGGGGACTACGGCGACCCGCGGTTCGTCCGCTGGCTGGACGTGGTCTTCGCCGGCCTGTTCTTCCGCGCGCTGCGCGACGCCGTGAGACGCCCCGCTGCGGTTCCGAAGGCCTGGGAGCCGGTCTTCGAGGCGCGCGCGAGCCGGAAGGTTGCGCCAATCCAGTTCGCGCTCGCGGGGATGAATGCGCACATCAATCGGGATTTCCCGCTGGCGCTCGTGCAGACCTGGAAGGCGCGGAGGGTCGAGCCGAGCCGCGCGAGCGTGCAGTACGAGGACTTCACGCGCATCAACGCGCTCCTGGAGCGCACGGAGGACAGGGTGAAGGCTGAGCTCCTGACCGGGGCCCTTGGCCACCTCGACCGCTCGCTCGGCCGCGTGGACGATGCGGTCGCAATATGGAAGGTCTCCAAGGCCCGCGAGTGCGCCTGGGCGAACGGCGAGACGCTCTGGGCGCTCCTCGGATCCCGAGCTGCGGCGAACCAGCACGCCCTCGCGCTCGACAGGCTCGTCGGCCTGGCCGGGCGGGGCCTCCTGCGGCCTGTGGGGTAGGGAACCGGCCCGCGGGCTCGATCCGCTTCGACTTGACATAACGCCCGTTATCGTGCGTCGGGCTGAAGCCGCGCCTGTCCGGCCTGGGTTTGACTTGACCGCTCCGATGGGTAGGGTTTGCGCGGCAGGGCACAGCTGCCGCATCCCTTCCCACCTCGTATTGACGTCGCTTGAAAAATTCCCGAATGCCTGCTGACGAGGCCGCGAACAACGTCAGCCAGCACGAGGACCTTCAGCCGCTGCTGGAGCGTGCTGACGCGTCCGGCGTGATCGAGGCGACCGAGCTTCGAGAGGCGCTCGAAGTCCTCGACCTCGACCCTTCCGACGTCGAGACGCTCCAGAAGGAGCTCGAGGAGCGCGGCATCGAGGTCGTCGACCGGCAGAAGCAGGAGCCGGCGGCGCCGGTCCCGGGCACCGAGGTGCTCGAGACGACCACGGACGCCCTGCAGCTCTTCCTGCGCGAGATCGGGCGGCATCCGCTGCTCACCGCCGCGGACGAGGTCGAGCTCTCCAAGCGCATCGAGCGCGGCGACATGGAAGCGAAGAAGCGCATGATCGAGTGCAACCTGCGCCTCGTCGTCTCGATCGCGAAGAACTACCGCAATCAAGGCCTGCCCTTCCTCGACCTGATCCAGGAAGGCATGTTCGGCCTGATCCGCGCCGTCGAGAAGTTCGAGTGGCAGCGCGGCCTCAAGTTTTCGACCTACGCGACCTGGTGGATCCGCCAGGCGGTTGCGCGCGCGATCGCCGACAAGGCGCGCACGATCCGTGTTCCCGTCCACGTCGTCGAGCGGATGCAGAAGATGCACCGCGCCGAGCGGCATCTCTGGACGCAGCTCGCCCGTGAGCCCTCCCTCGAGGAGATCGCCGACGAGGCGGGCCTGCCGCTGCAGCAGGCGATCGAGGTCCGCGCGGCTGCCAGGGCTTCCACGAGCCTCGACCAGCCGATCGGCGAGCAGGAGGACGCGGTCTTCGGCGACCTCGTCGCCGGCGACGACCCTCTCCCGGACGAGGTCACGGAGAAGCGGCTCCAGAAGGAGGCGCTCGACCGGGCCCTCGAATCGCTCCCCGAGCGCGACCGGCGCGTCCTGGAGCTTCGCTACGGCCTCCGCGGCGAGGAGCCGCACACGCTCGAGCACATCGGCAGGCGGCTCGGCATCACGCGCGAGCGCGTCCGCCAGATCGAGATCGAGTCTCTCTCGCGCCTAGCCTCGCTGCGCGAGATCGAGGCTGTCGGGACGCATTAGCGCGTCCAGCGCAGCGCCCGTAAAGAGCGCGTCCGCGCGCTCCTCTCCCAGGCGGCTCAGCACCAGCTCGTAAGCCTCGTCCAGGAACGGCGGCCGTGCCATGCGGTGGCCGTCCGAGGCGACGAGGTCTGCGAGGCCGTCCTCGACCAGCCGCCAGCCCTCCGACGCCTGCTCCGGCCCGTGGTAGCCGAGGAGGCTCGTGGCATTGACCTGAAGGAGCCAGTCGCGCTCCCGGAGGGCGTCCGCCGACCCGGGACGGGCGCGAACGCTCTCCGCGCGCTCTGGATGGGCCACGATGGGGGTGAGTCCGCGGGCCTCCACGTGCTCTGCCAGGCGCTCAGCGAGCGCGAGAGAGCCGTGGAACGGCACCTCCATGAGGACGGCCGGCAGGTCGCCGAGCCGATAGCGGCCGGGATCCTCCTCGAGCAGGCGCTCCGCCGGCGTCAGCTCCCAGCCGAGGCGCAGGTCGACCCCGTGCGGAGCCAGCTCGGCCGCCATCTCCCCGTGCGCTGCGCGAACTGCTCGCTCGCGCTCGGGCGTCAGCGGAAGCGACGGCCAGACATGTGGCGTCCCGTACAGCGTCCGTGTCCCGTGACGCGCGGCCTCCAGGCAGAGCGCGAGGCCGGCCTCGACTGAGTGCGCGCCGTCGTCCCCGGAGGGTACGACGTGAGAGTGGATGTCGACGTAGCCGGGCACTCCCCCCACGCTACCCGCAGGAGGCGCGGTGGGGCCTCAGGCAGCCTGGACGAGCGCCCACACGAGGATCGGCGTGGCGACCGACGCGTAGACGACGAAGAGGCCTGTCCAGATGTGAGAGAGATTGGTCTTCATGCCGCAGGGTGGTTGCGCTACTCGGCGCGCAGATAGAAGCGCAGCTCGGGCGCGACGGCCTGGAGCTCGCGGAGGGCGCGCGACTCGAGCTGGCGGACGCGCTCGCGCGTGACGCCCAGCTCGGTCCCGACCTCCTCGAGAGTCTTCGGGATCTGCCCGTTGAGGCCGAAGCGCAGCTCGAGCACGTGGCGCATGCGCTCGTTCAGCGAGGTGAGGGCCTCCTGGAGCTCGACGCCGCGGAGGAGCTCGGCGAGCACCGCTTCCGGCTGCTCGGAGTTCTCGTCCTCGAGCATGTCGCCGTACATCGAGTCGCCGTCGCCGACGGGCGTCTCCAGGCTGACGGGATCTTCGACGAGGTCGAAGAGCTCGTGGACGCGCTTGAGCTCGATGCCGCTCTCCTGCGCGATCTCCTCCGGGAGCGGGTCCCGGTTCAGCTTCTGGGTGAGCACGCGGCGGGCCCGCATCACGCGGCGGACCTGGTCGACGACGTGCACGGGCAGACGGATGGTCCGGCCCTGGTCGGCGATCGCCCGCGTCACGGCCTGGCGAATCCACCAGGTCGCGTACGTGGAGAGCTTGAAGCCCATGCGGTAGTCGAACTTCTCGACCGCCCGGATCAGCCCGAGGTTGCCCTCCTGGATGAGATCGAGCAGTGGGACGCCGGAATTCACGTAGTTCCTCGTGATGGACATCACAAGGCGAAGGTTGCACTCGATGAGGCGACGCTTGGCCCACTCGTCGCCCTCGTCCTTGCGGCGCGCGAGCTCGCGCTCCTCGGACGGGGTCAGAAGAGGGCCGTCGCCGATCTGGCGGACGTAGAGCTTCAGCGGGTCCTGGGTCGGAGCAGCGACAGCGGCGACGGGCTTCTCGTCCGCGTCGTCGTCCTGGTCCTCGGCCTCTTCCGCCTCTTCGGCGTCTTCGGGGTCCGGGACCAGCTCGAGCTTCGGCTCGTCGACTTCGACGTGCTGGGGCTCGCTCGGGAGTTCCGCAGAAGAGTGCTCCACGCCCTCCCTATCGGCGGGCTTTCCTAGAGCCTTGAGCGCGTACCACCGATTAGGGGGATGAAAGCGGTTACGCGATGCGTCGAGGGTGGTAGTGTCTTATTCAGACGGACGCGTGGTGATCGATGCGGCCCCTTGCGATCACAGTCGTCCGGAGATCTGCCTAGGATCGGAGTGCAGACAACGTGTGCGGAATTGCGGGATATAGCCTGAGCGACGAGTCAGCGGTCGACCAGACCCTGGCAACTCAGACGCTCCTGGCCGCCATCTCCGAACGCGGATCCGACGCGGTCGGCTATGCGTACCGCGGGCGTGACGTCGAGCTCGTCGTGCACAAGCAGCGCGGCGGGGCCAGTGCGTTCCTCGACCGACTCTCGGTTCCGGCGGGCGCGCGGCAGGTGCTCGCCCACGTGCGCGACTACACCAAGGGCCATCCCAGCCTGACCGCCAACAACCACCCGATCCGCCACGGATCGGTGGTCGGCATCCACAACGGGATCATCGTTAACGACGAGGAGCTCCTCGCGGCGCACGGCTTCGAGCGCGCGGAGCCCGGCATGACCGTCGACTCCGAGGCGATCTTCGCCCTGGCGGAGGAGACGTCCAGCCGGCCGTCGGCGCTCGAGGAGCTACACGGCTCGATGGCCTCGGCGTGGATGGACGAGCGCGAGCCCGAGCGTCTCTACCTCGCGCGCGGGATCGGCCGCCCGGTCTGGATCGGCGAGGGCAAGCGGGAGCTCTTCTTCGCCTCCACGCACCAGGCGCTTCAGCTCGTCGAGCGCTATACGAAGCTGCGGCTGAGGAAGCGCGAGCTCGGTGAGGGGACGCTCGTCTCCATCGTCGACGGCCTGGTCGCCTGCTCGGACTCCTTCGAGCCCGACCGCACGTTCGTCGAGGAAACGGTGCTGCCGCCCGTGCGGGCGCCGGAGGAGGCACGTTCGTGCCTCGCCCGGTTGGCGGCGATCACCGCCGCCGCCGCGCGGTAGGCCCCACCTCCACCCCGCTCCCCTCGAGGCGCGCTCCCAGCGTGGCCAGGAAGCCGGTCCACCCGCCGCGGCCGTCGGCGAAGAGCCGGT
>DAITAN010000178.1:0-5360 GCA_036824235.1 Gaiellaceae bacterium
GGCCGCCTCGGCGGGCGCGAGGCGACGCTCGGGGACGTAGTCGACGAACTCGAGGTAGGCCATGTTCGCGGCGTCGCCCTGGCGCGGACCGAGCTTCACGACCCGCGTGTAGCCGCCGGGCCGGTCGGCGAAGCGGGGCGCGACCTCGGAGAAGAGCATGTGCGCGATGCCCTTCGAGCGGAGGAACGCGACCGCCTGCCGGTGCGCGGCGACGTCGCCGCGCTTGCCCAGCGTGATCATCTGCTCGACGATCGGCCGCACCTCCTTGGCCTTGGCCTCGGTCGTCTTGATGCGGCCGTGCTCGATCAGCGCGGAGGCAAGGTTCGAGTAGAGCGCCTTGCGGTGGGCCGAGTCCCGGCCCAGCTTCCTGCCTGCGCGCCGATGCCTCATTCGTCCCTGAGGGTCAGGCCGTGGGCCTGGAGGGTCTCGCGGACCTCTTCGATCGACTTCTTGCCGAAGTTCGGGATCGCGGCGAGCTCGCTCTCCGTCTTGGAGACGAGGTCGCCGATCGTCTCGATGCCGACGCGCTTGAGGCAGTTGTAGCTGCGCACGCCGAGCTCGAGCTCCTCGATGGGGAAGTTCTCCATCCCGTGCGCCTGCGGCGCCTCGGCCTCGGCCTCGGCCTGCTCGCCGAAGCCCTCGATCTTGTCGATGTCCGTGAAGATGGCGAGCTGCCGGATGAGGATCTCGGCGGCCTCGGCGATCGAGTCGCGCGGGGAGACCGAGCCGTCCGTCGAAACGTCGAGCGTGAGCTTGTCGTAGTCCGTGCGCTGGCCGACGCGCGCCGCCTCGACCTCGTAGGAGACCCGGCGGACCGGCGAGAAGATCGAGTCGACGGGAATGACGCCGATCGTGTGCTCGGGGCCGCGGTTGAGCTCGGCCGGGACGTAGCCCCGTCCGCGCCCGATCGTCAGCGTGATCTCGAGCCGGCCCTTGTCGGACAGGTTCGCGATCTCGAGGTCCGGGTTGAGGATCTCGAGGTCGGCGGGAGCCTCGATGTCGGAGGCCTTCACCACGCCGGGGCCTTTCTTCTCCAGCCGCACCTCGACCTCCGGCGACTCGCCGTGCAGGAGGCAGATGAGGCTCTTGAGGTTGAGGATGATGTCGGTCACGTCCTCGCGCACGCCCTTGAGGGTCGTGAACTCGTGCGCGACGCCCTCGATCTTCACGGACGTCACGGCGGCGCCCTCGAGCGAGGACAGGAGCACGCGACGGAGGGAGTTGCCGAACGTGTAGCCGAAGCCGCGGTCGAGCGGCTCGATGACGAAGATTCCGCGCTCCTCGGTCACCTCTTCGTGCGTGATCCGGGGCACCTGGAATTCCATGAGCGACGTTCTGGTTGCCATGCTTCCTTTCTACTTCGAGTAGAGCTCGACGATGAGCTGCTCCTCGACCGGTGTGTCGATGTCAGACCGGTCGGGCAGCTTCAAGACCTTGCCCGTGAGGTTGTCGTGGTCGGCCTGGAGCCAGGGCGCCACCGACGCGGTCAGGTCGGTCGCATCGCGCACGACCTGCTCGACGGGGCTGCCCTGCTTGAGGGCCACGACGTCGTCCGGCTTCACCTGGAAGCTCGGGATGTTCACCCGGCGGCCGTTCACCTGGAAGTGGCCGTGGCGGATGAGCTGGCGCGCCTGCGCGCGCGAGGCGGCGAAGCCGAGGCGGTAGACGACGTTGTCGAGGCGCGTCTCGAGCATGCGGAGAAGCTCCTCGCCCGTGATCCCCGACCGCTTCGCAGCCTTGTCGTAGTAGTTGCGGAACTGCTTCTCGAGCAGGCCGTAGTAGCGGCGCGCCTTCTGCTTCTCGCGCAGCTGGAGCAGGTACTCCGACTGCTTGATCCGCCCGCGGCCGTGCTCGCCGGGCGGGTAGCTGCGGCGCTCGACGGCGCACTTCTCCGTCAGGCAGCGCTCACCCTTGAGGAAGAGCTTCATGCCTTCGCGACGGCAGAGCTTGCACTTGGGGCCGAGTGGGCGCGCCACGCTAGACCCTCCGCCTCTTCTTGGGCCGGACGCCGTTGTGCGCCTGCGGCGAGACGTCGCGGACGCCGAGGATCTCGAGCCCGGCGGCCTGGAGCGAGCGGATCGCCGTCTCGCGCCCCGAGCCGGGGCCCTTGACGAAGACCTCGACCTTCTGGAGGCCGTGCTCCATGCCCTTACGGGCGCAGGAGTCTGCGGTCACCTGTGCGGCGAAGGGCGTCGACTTGCGCGACCCCTTGAACCCGGCCGAGCCGGCGCTCTCCCACGCGATCACTGCGCCGTCCTTGTCGGTGAGCGTGACGATCGTGTTGTTGAAGGACGTCTTGATGTGCGCCTGGCCGATCGCGATGTTCTTCTTGACGCGCCGGCGCGCACGACCCTTGGACTGTCGACGAGGAGGAGCCATTAGACCTTGGCCTTCTTCCCGCGCCCGACGGTCTTCTTCGGGCCCTTCCGGGTGCGGCCGTTCGTCTTCGTCCGCTGGCCGCGCACGGGCAGCCCGCGTCGATGGCGCATTCCGCGGTATGCGCCGATCTCCTGCAGGCGCTTGATCGCCTGGGAGCGCTCACGCCGCAGCTCGCCCTCGACCTCGAGGTTCGAGTCGATGTAGTTGCGGAGCTTCGTGATCTCCTGGTCCGTGAGGTCTCGTACCTTCTCGTCGCTCGACAGCCCGAGCTCCGCGCACGTCTTGCGCGCGGTGGCCTGGCCGATTCCGTAGATGTACGTGAGCGCGATCTCGAGCCGCTTCTCACGGGGGAGGTTCACTCCGGCGATTCGTGCCAAATCCTTCTCCTAGTTCCTAGCCCTGCCGCTGCTTGTGCCGCGGGTTCGAGCAAATGACCAGCACTTTTCCGTGCCGCTTGATCACGCGGCAGCGGTCACACATCGGCTTTACGGACGGGCGTACCTTCATGGGAAATCAGGGGTATTGCGGCATCCACGCGAAAGCGCGGACGAGCCGCGAACGTGCATGGTAGCAGCAACGGCGATCATTCCGGCCCGCTTTTCGTCAGCACGAGCGGGCCGTTCTCGGTCACCGCGACCGTGTGCTCGAAGTGGGCGGAGAGCGAGCCGTCGTCGGTGGAGATCGACCAGCGGTCGTCAGCCATCCAGACGTCGGGGCCGCCGGCGTTGATCATCGGCTCGATCGCCAGCGTCATGCCCGGCTGGAGGAGCGGCCCGCCCCCGGGCTCGCCGAAGTTGGGCACCTGGGGCTCCTCGTGCATCGAGCGCCCGATGCCGTGCCCGACGAGCGAGCGGACGACGGAGAAGCCGGCCTCCTCGGTCGTGCGCTGGACGGCCGCGGAGATGTCCTGGACGTGGTTGCCGGCGCGGGCCTCGGCGATGCCCGCCGAGAGCGCTGCCTGGCAGACCTCGAGGAGGCGCCGCGCGTCCGCGTCGACCTCGCCGACCGGGAACGTGTAGGCGGAGTCCGCCACGAAGCCGTCGAGCGTAACGCCGACGTCCACCGAGATGAGGTCGCCCTCGTCCAGGCGGTAGGAGCCCGGGATCCCGTGCACGACCATCGAGTTCGGCGACGTGCAGATCGCGGCCGGGAAGCCGCGGTAGCCCTTGAAGGTGGGAACGCCGCCCTCGGCGCGGATGTACTCCTCCGCGGCCTCGTCGAGCTCGGCCGTCGTGACGCCCGGCTTCGCCAGCTCGCCGAGCCTGCGCAGGGTCTCGGCGACGACGGCGCCGGCGCGGCCCATCGTGGCGATCTCGTCGTTGGACTTGCGGACGATCACGAGCTCGCCTGTTCCGTCGCGGAGAGGACCTGCTGCACTTCGGCGAAGACGTCCTCGACGGGGGCGTCCGCGTGGATGGGGACGAGCAGATCGCGCGCGCGGTAGTACTCGACGAGCGGCTCGGTCTGCCGGTGGTAGACGTCGAGGCGGTGCTGAACCTTGTCCGGCGCGTCGTCGCTGCGGCCCTCGACCGACGCGCGGCCCAGGAGGCGCTGGAGGGCCATCTCGTCGGGCACCTCGAAGTCCAGCACGACGCTCAGCTCGCCGCGGTCGCTCTCGGACAGCACGCGATCGAGCCCCTCGGCCTGCGTGAGGGTGCGGGGGAAGCCGTCGAGGACGAAACCGCGGGCGGTGTCGTCCTGGGCAAGGCGCGCACGAACGATCTCGGTCGTGAGCTCGTCGGGGACGAGGTCGCCGGCGTCGATGACCGAGTTGACCTTCTTCCCCAGCTCGGTGCCCGCCGCGCACTCGGCCCGGAAGATGTCGCCGGTGTTCACGTGCGGGATGCCCGCATCCTTCGCGATCAGCTTGCCCTGGGTGCCCTTGCCCGCCCCGGGAGGGCCGAGGATGACGATGTTCAGGGGCACCGGGCTACCTCAGGAAGCCTTCGTAGTGGCGCATCATCATCTGCGACTCCATCTGGCGCATGGTGTCGAGCGCGACGCCCACCACGATGAGGATCGACGTGCCGCCGAGGGCGGCAGACGTCGCCTGCGAGAACCCGCCGTAGCGGATGAAGAGCGTCGGCAGCGTCGCCACGAGCGCGAGGTAGAGCGCCCCCGGAAGCGTCAGGCGCGTGAGGACCCGGTCTAGATACTGCGCAGTGGGCGGGCCCGGCCTGATGCCCGGGATGTAGCCGCCGTGCTTGCGCAGGTTGTCGGCCTGGTCGATGGGGTTGAACTGCACCGCCGTGTAGAAGTACGTGAAGATCACGATCATGAAGCCCTGCAGCAGCAGGTAGGGCAACGCGGTCGGCGAGAAGTTCTCGTTGATGAAGGTCTGCGTCTGCGGGAAGAACTGCGCGACCGTGGGCGGGAACGCCATGATGGCCGCCGCGAAGATGATCGGGATGACGCCGGCCATGTTCACGCGGAGCGGCATGTAGGTCGATCCGCCCGCGGTCATGCGGCGGCCCACCATGCGCTTGGCGTACTGGATCGGGATCCGGCGCTGGCCCTCCTGGACGAAGACGACGGCGACGATGATGGAGAGCGCGATGAGCGGGAACATGAGGCGCTCGTAGGAGTCCCCGGCCCACCAAGCGCGGATGCCGCCCGGCAGCCCGACGAGGATCGAGGCGAAGATCAGCA
Source organism: Gaiellaceae bacterium (assembly GCA_036824235.1). Classification (GTDB taxonomy): domain Bacteria; phylum Actinomycetota; class Thermoleophilia; order Gaiellales; family Gaiellaceae; genus JAIBJN01. Next base: position 5,029 of record DAITAN010000178.1, read on the forward strand.
GCGAGATTCCGTTGCCGACGCCGCGCTTCGTGATCAGCTCGCCCATGAACATGAGGAGCGTGGAGCCGGCCGTCAGCGAGATGACGATGAGCACGAAGCGACCCGCCGTCAGGTCGAGCGCCCCCTGGCGGCTGAAGAGATACGAGTAGCCGGCGGCCTGGAGCGCCGAGAGGACGACGGTCAGGTAGCGCGTGTACTGGTTGATCTTGGCGTACCCGGCCTCTCCCTCCTTCTGGAGCTGCTCCAGCCGGGGGATCACGACCGTCATCAGCTGCAAGATGATCGAGGCCGTGATGTAGGGCATGATCCCGAGCGCGAAGACGGCGAACTGG
>DAITAN010000179.1:0-5354 GCA_036824235.1 Gaiellaceae bacterium
TGGACGACGGCGCCGGCCGCGCCGTCCCAGTCGTGGGCGAAGCGCGCGGCCATGGCGGCGAGCGACGCTGCCATCTCGGTCACGAACGCCGCGACGGAGCCTCCGCCCGGCGCGGGCGTCTCCGCCGCGATCGTGTCCAGCAGCTCCTCGAACGGCATGTCCGTGTAGGCCACGCCGCGATTCTTCCCGATCCGACCCGCGGACGTCGTGGGGCCTAGAAGAGACCGACCGTCTTGCCCGTCTCGTCGATGTCGACGTTGAAGGCAGCCGGCGTGACGCCGTAGCCGGGCATCGTCTGCATGTCGCCGAGGAGCGGGACGAGCCAGCCGGAGCCCGTGTAAGCCCGGATGTCGCGGACGGTTACCGTGAAGCCCGTCGGCGCGTTAAGGAGCGTCGGATCGTGGGAGAGGGAGAGATGCGTCTTCGCCATGCAGATCGGCAGCTTGTCGAAGCCGACGCGCGTGAAGCGCTCGATCGCCTGCTGGGCGGCAGGCAGGAGGACGACGCCGTCCGCGCCGTAGACCCTTCTGCACACCGCTTCGATCTTCGCGTCGATCGGCTCGTCCAGGTCGTAGACCGGCTTGAACTCGGATGGCGCCTCCGCCGCCGCCACGACAGCTTCCGCCAGGGCGGCCGCGCCCTCGCCGCCGCGCTCGAACGCCTCGTTCAGCTCCGCCGCCATCGCGCCGCCTTCGAGCGCGAGGCGCTTGACTGTTTCGACCTCCTCGTCGGTGTCTCCCGGGAAGCGGTTGATCGCGACGACCGCGTTCAGCCCGAACTCCTTGACGATCCCGAGATGGCGCTGCATGTTCGCCGCGCCGCGCTCGATCGCCTCGACGCCCCCGTCGGGCTCTCCGCCGTGGTGCTTGAGCGCGCGCGATGTCGCGACGAGGACGACCGCATTCGGCCGGAGCTCGCCGACCCGGCAGACGATGTCGAAGAACTTCTCCATGCCCATGTCGGCGCCGAAGCCGGACTCGGTGACGGCGTAGTCGCCGAGCTTGAGCGCCGTGCGCGTGGCGACGAGCGAGTTGTTGCCATGCGCGATGTTCGCGAACGGCCCGCAGTGGAGAAAGGCCGGCTGGCCCTCGAGGGTCTGGACGAGGTTGGGCTTGATCGCGTCCTTCAGAAGGACCGTCATCGCTCCGGCCGCCTGCAACTGCTCCGCCGTGACGGGCTCGCCCTCCCAGGAGTAACCGACCGTGATGCGTCCGAGCCGCTCCCGCAGGTCGAAGAGGTCGCGCGCGACCGCGACGATCGCCATGACCTCAGACGCCGCGGTGATGTCGAAGCCGGTCTCGCGGACGTAGCCGTTCGTGCGCCCGCCCAGGCCGACGACGATCTGCCGGAGAGCGCGGTCGTTGATGTCGACGCAGCGGCGCCAGCTGACGCTGAGTGGATCGATGCCGAGCGCGTTCCCGTGGAGCAGGTGCGCCTCGAGAAGGGCCGCGAGCAGGTTGTTGGCCGCCCCGATCGCGTGGATGTCTCCCGTGAAGTGGAGGTTCATGTCCTCCATGGGGACGACCTGAGCGTATCCACCCCCGGCGGCGCCGCCCTTGATCCCGAAGACCGGGCCGACGGAGGCCTCGCGCAGGCACAGCACGGGGTTCTTGCCGATGTGCCCGAGCCCCTGCGTCAGTGAGACCGACGTGGTCGTCTTGCCCTCGCCTGCCTTGGTCGGCGTGATCGCGGTGACGTCGATCAGCTTGCCGTCAGGGCGATCTGCGAGCCGGTCGAGGACCGAGAGCGAGACCTTCGCCTTGTATCGCCCGTAGGGGTCGTACTCCTCCTCGGAGAGCCCGAGGGCGTCCGCGATCTCGCTGATGGGGCGGAGGGTCGCCTCCTGTGCGATCTCGAGGCTGCTCGGCATCTGCGTGGCCATGTGGCTCCTTGGGTCGAAGTTCAGTGGGACACGGCCGCCGCGGCCAGCTCGGACACGAGGCTATCCGTGTGGAAGCGCTCGAGCGCGAACGGCGCGATCAGGCCGGGAGTCTCGCCGGTGGCGACCAGCTCGGCAAGCGTCGTGCCGACGATTGGCGCCGCCTTGAATCCGTAGGTTCCCCAGCCCGTCGAGACGAGGAAGCCGTCGAGCTCCGTCTTCCCGAGGATGGGGCTGTAGTCCGGGGACAGGTCGCAGAGCCCCGTCCACGAGCGCAGCACCTTGACCCGCTCGAGCTGTGGGAACAGCTCGAGGACGTGCTTCGCCGAGTACTCGAGGAACGAGAGCGTCCCCTTCGAGCTGTAGGTGGAATACGGCTCGATCTCGGCGCCGATGAGGAACTCGCCGCGGTCGGTCTGGGAGACGTACACGTGCATCTGCGAGGAGACGATGATGACGTCGAGGAACGGCTTCATCGGCTCCGTGACGAAGGCCTGGAGGATGTTCGTCGTGATGGGCAGCGGGACGCCCGCGAGGTTGGCGACGAGCGTCGACCAGCCGGCGGTGGCGCTGACGACCATGTCCGTCTTGACGTGACCGCGCGTGGTCTCGACGCCGGTCACGCGGCCGTTCGAGCGCTCGATGCCCACGACCTCGGTGTACGGATGGATCTCGATGCCCTGCCGGTCGGCCCCGCGCGCGTAGCCCCAGACCACGGCGTCGTGGCGGATGATCCCGCCGGGCGGGTGGTAGAGCGCTGCCTGCACCGGCCAGGTCACATTCTGCGAGAGGTCGAGCTCCGGGCAGAGCTTCGCGATCTCGTCCGGGTAGACGACGCGCGAGTCGATGCCAAGGAGCTGGTTGACCTCGGCTCGCTCGTTCGCGGTGATGATCCCGCGGTCCGAGTGCGCGAGCGTCAGGTGGCCCTGCTGGGAGAACAGCAGGTTGAAGTCAAGGTCGGCGCCGAGGCCCTCGTAGAGCTTGACACTCGCCTTGTAGAACTCGGCGCCCTCGGGTGTGCGGTAGTTCGCGCGGATAATGGTCGTGTTGCGGCCTGCCGCGCCCGACCCGATGTAGCTCTTCTCCAGGATCGCCACGTCGGTGATGCCGTGGTTCTTGGCCAGGTAGTACGCGGTCGCGAGCCCGTGCGCGCCGCCGCCGACGATGACGACGTCGTAGCGCTCCTTCAGCTCGGAGCGTGGGCGCCACATGCGCCGGACGCGGAAGACGTCCTTCACGCGAGGCCCTCGGCTGCGTCGACGACCGCCTCGGCGACGGCGTGTCCGTACTCCTGCGCGAAGTACAGGCGGAAGCTGTCGCCCTCGTCTCGGATGACCAATGCGCGCACGTGCGCCAGGGCGCCGAGCGCCGGCAGTGCGTCCAGGTCGAGGTCGGTCAGGCGGCGCATGAGCGTCTCGCCGCGGACGCGCAGTCCCGCCCAGCCGGCGGAGACGTCCACCACCAGGCGGCCGGCGCCGGTCAGTCGCGTCCGTACCCGGCCTGCCTCTTCGAAGGGGCAGAGGACGTAGGCGCGCTCCGGGGTGAGGCGCACGACCTCGCCCTCGAGCCCGTCGATGTCGCCGCGCACCTCGAACACGGCGGTGCGCGTAAGGTCGTCGACGCCCTCGGGGGCGTGCGCGAGGGCGCGCTCGAGCGGCGAGCGCCACACGGCGTCGGCAGTCGCGAGGTCGGGGCTGAGGAAGTCGAGGTGGCTCACGTTCTCAGGTGCTCCCCGTCCGGGTCGAAGAAGGGGCGCAGTCGCACGCGCGCCTTCTCCACCGACCCGTTGACCTTGATCGTCAGCTCGGCGTCCTCCTCCGCGAGATCCGGCGGCACCCACGCCATGCCGATCGCCCGTCCGAGGTGATCGCTGAAGCGTGCGCTCGTCACTCGTCCGCCCGGCCGGCCGTCGATCACGATCTGGCCTCCCTCGGCGGGGACGACGCCGTTGTCCGTCTCGAACCCGACGAGCTGCTCTCGGAAGCCGCGCTCCAGCACGTGCTCGAGCGACCACTTGCCCACGAAGTCGTCCTTGTCGAGCTTGGCGATCCACGGCATCGACGCCTCGAGAACATTCGACTCGGAGTCCGTGTCCTGGCCGACGAGGATGTGCATCTTCTCCAGGCGCAGGATGCGCTGCGGCTCGAGGCCGAACGGCCTGACGCCGAGGTCGGCGCCCTGGTCGAGGATCGCGTTCCACAGGTGCTCGCCGTAGGGGCTCGGGAAGTGGATCTCGTAGCCGAGCTCGCCCACGAAGCCGATGCGGAGGAGGAGCGAGGGGACGCCGGCGACATGGGCGTGCTTGGCGTCCAGGTACTTGAAGCCGTCGTTGGAGACGTCGAGATCGGTGAGGCGGGTCATCAGCTCGCGGGAGTTCGGACCTGCGACGTTGACTGCGGCGAGAGCGCCGGTGAGGTTGACGATCTCGACGTCCATGCGCCAGATCGCGTTCCACCACTCGAACCACTCGACGACCGCGCCGGCGCCGGTGGAAGTGGTCGTCACGTAGAAGTCGTCCTCGGAGAGGCGGGCGAGCGTCCCGTCGTCCATGATCCGGCCGGCGTCGGAGTTGAGGACGCCGTAGCGGATCCGGCCGGCCTTCATGTCGCCGAAGCGGTTCGGGTAGAGGCGCTCGAGGAAGGCTGCGGAGTCGGGCCCGCTCACGAGAAGCTTGCCGAGCGTGGAGACGTCGATGACGCCGAGCGTCTCGTGCACGTTCTTGGCTTCGGCCGCCGGGTCGCCGTAGGAGTGCGGGCGGCGCCACGTGCCCGTCCACATCATCTTGGCGCCGAGCTCCTTGTGGCGATGGTGGATCGCCGTGCGCTGTGCGGGCTCGTGCGGGCGGCCGGCGAGGAGCCCGAGCTCGACCGGCTGCCACGGCGGGCGCGCGGTCGTCGTGCCGATCGTCGCCTCGTCCGTCTCGTTCTCGCGCGCGTAGAGCCGGATCGACGGGACGTGGCAGAGCTTCCCCTGACAGGGGCCCATGGTCACGGTCGTGTAGCGCTTGGCGAGCTCGATTGCGTCGAAGCCTTCGGCGATCGCCCGCTTGACGTCCTTGTCGGTGACGTCCTCGCAGATGCAGACGAAGCACTTGTCCTTGCCGGCGGCGCCGTTGTAGGTGGCCGCGGGGATGGCAGCCTCGCCGGTCTCGCCAGCGGCGGGGCCGACGACCTCGATACCGGCCGGGATGTCAGTGGGCACGAAGATCCCCCGGCCGTGGTCGTACTCGACTTTCGCGCCCGCGTGCGCGAGGAGTGCGTAGGCCGGCTGGCGCCCGCCCGACATGACGAGCAGGTCGCAGGCGACCTTGCGGCCGTCGAGCTCGACGGAGGCGAGGCGTCCACCGCGCCCCTTGGCGGCGATCTGGCGGACGCGGGTCTCGCGCAGGTCGACGACCTCTGCGACTTCCGTGCCGGCCCGTTGGAGGTAGGGAATCGCGTCCAGGCCGCCGTCGTCCGCGGTGATCACGACCGCG
>DAITAN010000180.1:0-5324 GCA_036824235.1 Gaiellaceae bacterium
CGCCGAGGCGACGATCGTGTGCGGCCAGCCGTGCGCCGTCGACCCCTCGCGCGCCCCGGAGGGCGCGTCGATCCTCTGGATCCAGCTCCAGGAGCTGCCCACGCGTGTGAAGGGCGACGCCGCAGGCGAGCTCGACGTCGGCGACGGGACGTGGACGGAGGAACTCCGAGAAAGCTATGCCGACCGCATCCAGGCGCGGCTCGCCAAGCAGATCGAGAACCTCGACTCAGCGCTCCTCAAGCGAGTGGTGCTCTCACCGGCGGACATCGAGGCAGCGAACGTCAACATGGTCGGCGGCGACATCTACAGCGGCTCCTGCGCCCTGGACCAGAACCTCGTCTGGCGTCCTCGGCCCGAGCTCCCGGGCCACGCGACGCCGGTCGACCGCCTCTACCACATCGGCGCGAGCACTCATCCCGGGCCCGGGCTGGGTGCGGGATCCGGGACGCTGGTGGCCAAGGAGCTGCTCAAGCCGACCCTCCCGAGGCGTGCTCTCGGCCGCCTCGGCACCCTCACGAGGCGCGTTTGACACTTGATAAATCATCCATCAGAGTCGCGGCGGCGCGCGCTGCGCGGGATCCGAACGGGAGGTAACGAATGAAGTTCAGCCTGTACTCGGAGATTCAGCACTGGCCTGGAAAGCCCGTGGGCCAGCTCTACGACGAGGTCGTGGAGCAGGTCGTGAACGCCGACCGGCTGGGCTTCGGCGCCTACTCCGTGATCGAGCACTTCTTCTTCCCGAAATTCTCGGTGTCCGCCAACCCGTTCGCGCTCTGGGGCATCTGCGCGGCGCGGACGAAGCAGATCAGGTTTCGCACGCTCGGCCACGTCCTCCCGTACCACAACCCCACGATCCTTGCCTCGCAGATCGCCGCTGCGGACATCCTCTTCGGCGGCCGCTACGAGTTCGGCGCGCTCCGCGGTCACGGCTGGATCCCGCTCAAGGCAGGCGTGCCGCTGGCCGAGACGCGCGATCGCTACGAGGAGTCGCTCGAGATCCTCTTCACCGCGCTCGAACAGGAGCGGTTCTCCTACGACGGCGACTACTTCAAGATCGACGACTCGCACGTCGTCCCGCGCCCGAACGGCAAGTTCCGGGTCTTCCTGGGCGGCACGAGCGACCGCACGTACGAGCTGGCCGCCGAGCGCGGCTGGGCCGTGGTCGTGCCGCCGCTCCTCCCGTACGCGGCGCTCCAGGAGCAGCTCGACCTCTACCGCGCCAAGTGCGCCGAGCACGGCACGACGCCGGACATCGTCTGGATCCACGCGTGCTACATCGACGAGGACCGCGACACCGCGCGCCGCGAGGCCGAGCGGGGCATGAAGCAGTTCCTCGCCGGCAACGCCTCGCCGCTCACCGAGGGCGACGAGCTGCCGCCGGCCGAGGAGCTCCAGGCCGCGGGCTACGGCTTCTACGCCGCCGGCATCCTCGAGCAGCTCGCAGAGACGCCCTACGACGACATGATCGAGGGCGACATCATCTGGGTCGGCACGCCCGAGGACGTGATCGAGCGCATCCAGGCGGTCCGCGACGTCTGCGAGGGCCTCACGGAGGTCTCGATCACCGTCAACGCCGGCGGCTTCGACCACTGGCAGGCGATCAAGCAGCAGGAGCTCTTTGCCGCGAAGGTGATGCCGCACTTCCGCGAGGGAGCCGGCGTCACGGCGGCCGACCGAGCCCTCGCCTGAGCCGGCAGGGATGGCAGCGCCCGATCCTCTCTTCGCCGTCTGCGAGTTCACCACGCTCAACGCGAGCTTCGAGGAGGACCTCGCGGCCTATGCAGCCGCGGGCGCGGACGGGATTGCGATCTGCGAGCTGAAGCTGGAGGAAGGGCGCGAGGACGAGCAGCTCGAGGCCTTCCGGGCGAGCGGGCTCACGGCCACGAGCTGCGTCCCGGCCGTTCCGTCCCTCCTGCCGCTCCCGCACATACCGGGGCCGGACACGCCGAAGGAACGCGTCGAGGCGATCCGCTCCGGCATCCGCCGCGTGGCGCCGTTCGAGCCGACCGCCATCGTCTGCCTGACGGGCCCGCCGGGTGAGCTCGGCAAGGACGCGGCCCGCAGGGTCGTCGTCGAGGGGTTGCGGGCGGTCGCCGAGGAGGCGGCGCGGCACGGGATTCCCGTGGCGCTCGAGCCGATGAGCGCCCACTTCCGCGAGGACTGGACGCTGATCACGACGCTCCAGGAGGCCGCGGACCTCGCGGACGAGGCGGGCGTCGCGAACGTCGGGCTCGTCTTCGACACCTGGCACCTCTGGGACACGCCGGATCTCTTCGCGGAGCTCGAGCGTCACGCCGAGCGGATTGCCTGCGTCCACGTCAACGACTGGCGCGAGCAGACGCGCAGCTGGTGCGACCGCGTCCTTCCCGGTGACGGCATCGCGGACCTTCCCGCCATGCTGCGCGCGCTCCACGAGGCGGGCTGGCGCGGCGGCTACGACCTGGAGGTCTTCTCCGACGACGGCACGTTCGGCTCCGCGTACGAGGACTCGCTCTGGCGGGAGGATCCCGAGGACGTGGCTCGCCGCGGACGCGAAGCCTTCCGCCAACTCTGGGATCGTGCGACCGTCGAAATGAGGACGTAGATGAAACGCGTCTGCATCGTCGGCGGCGGAGTGATCGGGAGTCTCTACGCCGCCCATATCGCCTCCGTCACCGAGGTCTGGGTCCTGACCCGGCGGGCTGAGCACGCCCGGGCGCTCGAGGACGAGGGTCTCCGCGTGTCCGGGAAGCACGACTTCACCGCGCGCTTGCGCGCCACGGCCGACGCGGACGAGCTGCCCGAGGTCGACCTCGCGATCCTGGCCACGAAGGCGACCCAGCTCGAGGAGGCGGCGCAGGCCCTCGCCGGGCGGATGGCCGGTGCGACCGTGATGACGATCCAGAACGGGCTGGGGGCCGAGGAGATCGTCGGGCGCTACGGCGACTGGCGGATCGTCTCTGCGGTCACCTTCATGTCCGGGGTCAGGCGCGGCGACGCGCACGTCGAGTACGAGCTCGACACGGCGACCTGGATGGGCCCGTACGCGGGCACGGCGACGCCGTTCGAGCGCGTCCAGGAGATCGAGCGGCTGCTCCATGACTCCGACCTCGCGGCCGTGGCGTTCCCCGACCTGCTGCCGGCGCAGTGGTCGAAGCTGATCTTCAACGCCACGGTGAACACGGTCTCAGCGCTCACCGACCTCGGGCACGTGGGCCTCTTCGCGCGCGAGGAGAAGCCGACGGACCTCGGGCACCTCATCCACGCGCTCATGGACGAGGGCAAGCGGGTCGCCGCGGCGGCGGGCGTGGCGCTGCACGAGGACCCGTGGGAGATGAACGTGCTCGCCGTCCAGCGCGGCGAGACGCAGCACAGCGACTACGCGCACGTGCCCTCGATGCTCGAGGACGTCCGCGCGAAGCGGCAGACGGAAGTGGACTTCATCACGGGAGCACTCGTGCGCGAGGCCGAGCGGCTGGGCGTCCAGGTGCCGCTCCATACGACGATGTACCGGCTGGTGAAAGGGAAGGAAGCGGCGTTTCCGGCGGACGCTCCGGAGGCGGCGGTGGCGGGGGATAGGCAAACGGTGGAGAGGAGTTCGTCATGAGAGGAACGTCGAGATGGGCCCTGCTGCTCGCTCTCCTGTTGGCGTTCGGGCTTGCGGTTGCGGCCTGCGGCGGCGACGACGAGGACGACGGCGACGACGGCGCGGCGGCGGAGACGTCGCCTGCCGAGGAGGAAGGCGGCGGAGAGCCGATAATCATCGGCGCCGCGGTGGATCTCACCAACCAGATGGCCCCGTTCGACGGGCCGGCGGTGACCGCGGCGCAGATCCAGGTCGACAAGATCAACGAGGCCGGGGGCATCGACGGGCGTCAGGTCGAGCTGCGCGTCGTCGACCACCAGCTCGACCCCGAGCGGACGAAGTCGGCCGCAATCGAGCTCATCGACGACGGGGCCGAGGTCCTGCTCGTCACCTGTGACGTCGACTACGCGACGCCTGCGGTGCAGGAGGCGATCACCCGCGGGATCCTCGCGGTGGCGCCCTGCATCGGAACCGATCAGATGGGCCCGGAGCGCTTCGGCGACGCCGGCAAGCTCGCGTTCTCGATCGGCAACGTCGCCCAGGACGAGGGCGCGGCCATGGCCGAGTACGCCATCGACCAGGGCTGGATGACCGCCGCGACGGTGACTGACAACGTCATCGTCTACTTCCAGGACGTCGTGAAGGCGTTCGCGGCCCGCTACACCGAGCTGGGCGGCGAGATCACCACCGAGGAGTCCTGGACGAACGGCGACGGGACGATCCAGAACGTCGTCAGCGCGCTCGACAAGGCGAACGTCGACGTGATCGCTACCTCGACGGCCTTCGACGACATGCCCGCGATGGTGGGCGGCCTGCGGACGCTCGGCAACGAGACGCCGATCATCTGTGGCTGGTCGTGCGACGGCAACTACTGGCTCCCCAAGGGGACGAACAACTTCTACCTCGTGACGTACGCGTCGGTGTTCGGCGACGACCCGAGCGACGAGGTGAAGGAGCTCATCGCGACGATGACCGAGCAGGACGCCGCGCCCGGCACCGGCGGATTCGTCACCGGCGCCGCCGCGATCGACGCAATCGCCGCCGCGATCGAGGAGACCGGAGGCACCGAGGGCGAGGCCCTTGCCGAGGCCTTCGAGGGCTTCGACGGCCTCGAGACGATCTCCGGGGCGATCAGCTTCTCGCCCGAGTTCCACTCGGTGTTCGGCCGCGAGTATCGCGTGATGGAGGTGCAGAACAGCAAGCCGGCATTCGTCGAGCTGCGCGCGGCCACGTCGCCGGCCGAGATCGAGGAATGAGCGCCGTCTGAGCGACACGGCGTCCGAAGCTCGCCGCTGGCCCGGAGAGACACTCCGGGCCAGCGGCATCTCACGCTCCTTCGAGGGCGTTCACGCCCTGAACGGGGTGACGCTCGAGCTGGACCGGCACGAGGTGGTCGGGCTGATCGGCCCCAACGGCGCCGGCAAGACGACGCTCGTCAACGTCATCACGGGCTTCGACTTCCCGACGGAGGGCTCCGTCGAGCTGGCCGGAGACGACATCACGTCCTGGCAGCCGCACCGACGGGCCCGCGCCGGGCTCGCGCGGACCTACCAGCACAGCCGACTCTTCAAAGGCCTCTCTACCCGTGAGAACGTCGAGGTGGCCGCGCTCGGTGTCGGCGCGGGCCCCAAGGAGGCGAGGAGGCGGGCAGACGAGCTGCTGGAGCTGCTCGGTCTCGGGCACCGGGCGAATACGCCCGCCGCCGTCCTGCCACACGGCGAGGAGCACAAGCTGGGCGTCGCCCGGGCGCTGGCGACCC
>DAITAN010000181.1:0-5320 GCA_036824235.1 Gaiellaceae bacterium
CACCACGAGCGCCGTTTTCTTTGCGGTCGGCGCGCAGGCGCTCGTCATCCTCGCCGGAGCCGTCGTGCTCGCCTACGCCGCGCTCTGGCACGGCGGGCGCCGACTGGCGCTCGCAGTCCTCTAAGAACCGGCGGGAAGCGCCTCGAGCACCTTGTCGGCGTGCCCGTCCGGGTTCACGCCCAGCATCGCCCTGGCGACGTTCCCCTCGGCGTCGATCACGAACGTCGAGCGCAGGATTCCCATCGACTTCTTGCCGTAGTTGTTCTTCTCGACCCAGACGCCGTACTGCTCGGCGACCTCGTGCTCGGGGTCGGCCAGCAGCGTGAAGGGGAGGCCGTACTTGTCCTTGAAGCGGACGTGCGAGCTCTCGGTGTCCGGGCTGACGCCGAGGATCGCCGCTCCGCGCTCCTCGAACTCGCCGTAGAGGTCGCGGAAGCTGCAGGCCTGCTTCGTACAGCCCGGCGTATCGTCCTTGGGATAGAAGTAGAGCACCACCGGACGCCCTCGAAAGGACGACAGCGAAACGGCCTCGCCTCCGTCCGACTTGAGCGTGAAGTCTGGAGCCGCCTCACCTTCCCGAACCACTCGACGTACCTCCTCGTCCGCCAAGCGCCGCCCCGTCGGCATCGTCCGTGTCAGCCGCGAGGGTGAGCGCCTCGTGTCCCTCTGATCAGCCAGAGCGTATCGACCCCGGGCGCGAGGGCGGCCGTCGCGTGTCGGCAGCTAGCCGATCCTGAACACCGTCCAGCCCAGGGCCGCCCCGTAGCGAGCGGCTGCTTTCGAGCCGAACCCGGGCCAGACGTAAACCGTCACCGGCCCCTCGGAGAGCGAGTGGCGCTTGCCGCGGAAGACCCAGCTAGAGCGGAGGCGGTAGCGTGACTCGCCGGGCCAGACGCTGAGGATCTTCCGCCCGTGCCGCCAGAGCTGCATGTTGTAGTACGTCGCCCTCCGAACCGACGTCCAGTCGACGAGAGGCGGCCTGTGGACGACGGCGCTCCAGGCTGGCGCGAAGACGGCACTGGGCCGTGCGCTGACCTCCACGGGCGCCGCGACGTTTCCCGCGGCGTCGAGCGTCGCGACCCGATAGCGGTAGATCACGTGGTTTGCCACCGTCCGGTCACTGAACGAGACCGCGGTAAAGCGGTCGGCGACGCGCTTCCACACAGTCAAACCGGCTCGCCTGCGCCAGATCCTGACGCGGTTGTAGTCGGCGTCTGCAGGCTTCGCCCAGGACAGGGTCACAAGCCGGTTGCGGGCGCGCGCGGCAACGCCGACCAGGGCCGCCGGGGCCGTCCGGTCGACCGTCCACGCGTAGGAGCCCTGGCTGCGGTTGCCGATCCCGTTCGTCACCTGGACGGTGAAGAGGTAGCTACCGTCGACGAGGCCCGAATAGGCCTGCGGCGCGTCTCCCGAGCAGGGAGTGAAGCTGCCGGGGCCGAGCGGTCCGTCGAGGCTGCACTCGACCGAGGCATTCGGCTCGACAGTCAGCTGAAAGGAGGCGGCTGAGCGGTTGGTAAGGGGCGAGATGTCCGCCACGATGGCGGGCGTGGCAGGCCTGGGCCCCGCCTGGACGATGACGTCGAAGCTGATCGGCGAGCTCGTGAGCCCCGCCGCGTCCGTGGCCGTACACGTAACCGTCGTCACCCCCAGAGGGAAGGTCGACTCGGCGGGCGGGTTGCATGCCACTGCCGGGCTCGGATCTGCGGCGTCGTCGGCGACCGGAAGCCCGTACTGAACGACGGCACCCTGCTGCGACTGCTGCGCCGCGATCACGTCCCGGTGAGGCGCGAGAGTCGGCGGAGTCATGTCCCGCACAGTGACCGTGAGCGTGCCGCCCGGCGTCGTGTTCCCGGCAGCGTCGATGGCCGAGCAGGAGACAGTGGTCGTCCCGAGCGGGAAGGTCGACGTGGATGCGGGGGCGCAGTCCAGCCGCGGCGTCGGGTCGAGGTTGTCGATTGCTGCGAGGGCGACCACGGCTCCGGAGGGAGCCGTCGCCTCCACGATCACGTCGCCGGGGAGTGACGGAGCGGTCACGTCCGTCGTCCACTCGAACGTCGCCGGCGGGCTTTCGTCGCCGGACGCGTCGAGCGCCCGCACCTGGAATGTGTGGTGGCCTTCCCCCAGCGAGGTGTACGAGACCGGCGACGTACATGGTGCCCAAGCGGCCGCGCCCGAGTCCAGCCGGCAGATGAAGCTCGACGCCGAGCCGGTGAAGTTGAAGGTCGCGTTGGTCGAGGTGCTCCACCTCTGGAGGTCGGTCCAAAGCGTCGGCCTGTCCGGCGTGAGGATCCCGCCCGCGGACGCCGCCAAGGTTCCGGCAAGTCCGATGACGGCGAGGAGCGGCGCGAGGCGGCGTAGGCTCACGTCACGTCACCACCAGGACGAGGAAGACGACGGACGTGATCGTCATGCCCAGCGCCGCCGCGAACCCGATGTCGTCCCGATGCTCGGTGAGCCGTGGCGAGACGGTCCGGAGCACCCGCCCTGGAATCGCTGCGAACGCGAGCGCCAGGCCCGCCGCCGCCAGGAGAACGAGGAAGCCCGCTCGCACCGCCAGGGATCCACCGTCGTTCCCATCTCCCAACGCGACGGCAGGGGGCGTCACGACGGCCGGCCGTGCAAGCGGTGAGGACGGCGCGGCGGCTCTCGCCCTTGCATCGATCAGCCGAGTGTGCAGCGGCTCCGAAGGCTTCGCGGGCTTGGCCTTCTTCGCGGGCCTCGGGGGTTTCTTGGTCACCGCCCGGGGCTCGGATTCGGCGGCTGTCGGAGGCGTCGGCGCAACGCTCGGCTGATACGGGGCCACGGGCGGCGGCGCCGGCGCCGCCGGCTTCGGAACAGGCGCTGGATCAGGCGCTGGCTGAGCGAGCGCTGAGCCGACAGCGCCCAGGATGATCACGGCCGCGATCGGTACGACGAGAGTCTTCGCGGGACGCCTCCGAAAATCCGGGGAGAGGCCAGCGTAGGGGCGCGCATCCGCCTCCGCAAGGATCCGGAGCACAGACTGGACGAAGGGATGGGGCTGTGGTAGCAAGACGCCCGACCTCGGTAGGCACTGTGCGGTGCGATCGGGCCTCAGCGCAGCTCGAAGAGGCGGACATGCTCACTCCAAGTCGCCGTCGAAGTCGACGTTCCGGAGCCTGCTTGCCGCCTCTCGGGGACGCGAATTGTAGGCTGGAACGCGGTGCGCGAGCTGCATGTGCTGAATGCGCTGGTCGTGATCGCGGCGAACCTCCTCGCCGGAGGCTGGGGCTTCGTCTACCTGCGGCGCCGGCGGACGCCGGGTCGGCTGTACGCGCACGTCCTCGCGCTCGCCCAGGCGCTCGTCATCGCGCAGGTCGCGATCGGGCTCCTGCTGCTCGCCGACGGGTACTCGTCGCCCGACAACCTCCACCCGCTCTACGGGAGCCTCGCGCTGATCGCCGTCCTGTCGCCGTGGGTCTACGCACCGCCGGTTCCCGCCCGCAGGCTCGCGTGGTTCACGGGAGCCGCCTTCGTGGCCGCCGCGCTGTCCGTCCGCGCCTACATCACCGGCGGATGACCGCGAGATGAGCGTCAGCCCGAGCCTCCGCGCCTTCGGGATCCTCGTCGTCATCGCGGCGATCATCACCGCGCTCCAGATCGGTGTCGGGCTGCGGATCGTCCTCTACTTCCTGCAGATCCTCTTCCTCCTGGCGATCGTCTACGTCCTCTTCATGCTCTGGATGCGCCGGCGGGAGGAGATCGCCATGTGGTCGCTCCGTTCGCGCATCGTCTTCTACGGCGGGGCGGCTCTTGCCATCGCCACGATCGGCCTGGCGTTCACGCCTTGGTTCCCCAACACCGGGCTCGAATCGATCGTCCTCCTCGCAGGCATCGCCGCGGGCGGGTTCGCCATGTGGCGCGTCTGGCGGGACGAGCACACGTACGGCTACTGAGATACACGCACCTCCCCCTCCATGTCGCGGGGGTGGAGCGTGCAGACGTAGTGGAACGTGCCGGCCTCCGGAAACTCGCGCTCGTAGGTGTCGCCGGGCTCGAGCTCGGCCTTCTCGTCCTCGTCGTCGAATTGGATCGTGTGCGTGAAGCTGTCCGAGTTCTCCCAGGTGACCGTCGCTCCCTGGTCGACCTCGATCACGGCCGGCTCGAACTTGTAGCTCTTCGGCAGCGAGACCTCGGTCGTAGCCACGGGGTCGGAGTCGAGCGGATCAGCCCCGCCGCAGCCCGCCGCCAAGGCGGCGAGTGCGGCGAGGAGGGGGAGGAGGCGAGAGGCGCTCACGCCCCGCCGGCCTCGAGCGACGCGCGGCGCGGCGCGGCGACCCGCACCACGGCTGCCCCGAAGACGAGGATGAACGCCACGAGGTCGAGCACCTCCGCGATCGTGTGCGCGAAGAGGAACACGGTCCAGTCGAGGTGGTACGTCGTGTAGGTGGCCTCGGCGAGCGCGAAGAGCGCGAACGCCCAGCCGAGCAGGGGCAGGTCACGCTTGAAGGCCGTCCACGCGAAGAACGCGCCGATCGCGAGGGCGGTGAGGTGCACTGCGAGGAAGAAACCCATCGGCAGGTCGTTGATCCATTCACCCCAGGGCATGACGCCTCCAGTCGGTCGGTTGTCATCCGCTTTGGTGATCGGGATCGACCTGTTCGTACGCCGTTCGCCGAGGACGGTAAGAACCCGCGCCGGTACGACACAAACATGAACGTGGGGACCGTCCTTCGAGCCGATCGAGCAGAGCGCGCCGCGGTCGCGGCCTGGCGGCGCCGCCAGCTCGACGAAGCCGGCTTCCCAGCCGCGCTGGCAGCCTCGCTCGCCGACGACCCGCGGGTGGACCTCCACGCGCTGATCGAGCTGGTCGAGCGGGGCTGTCGGCCGCAGCTCGCCGCCCGCATCGCGGTTCCGCTCGATGTGGAGCTGTTCTCGTGAGCGCCGGGCCCGTTGTTAGCGTCGGCCGCGTGACCGTGCCTGCCCGAGACGCGGAGACGCACGAGTGGCTCGACGCGCTCGCGGGGAAGGGCGCCCGCCGCGAGGAGGCCGTCTCCCGGCTACATGGCCTCCTCCTGTGGGCGACTCACCACGAGGTGGCGCGGCGCCGGCGCGTGCTGCCCCACCTGCGCGGTGAGGAGCTCGACGACATCGCGGTGCAGAGCGCCGACGACGCGCTCGTCGCCGTCCTCGCGCGCCTGTCCGACTTCCGCGGCGAGAGCCGCTTCACGACTTGGGCTTACAAGTTCGCCATCTTCGAGGCGGCGGTGGCGCTTCGCCGCAGGGCCTGGCAGGGCCGCGAGATCCCGATCGAGCCCGAGCGCTGGCCCCTGATGCCGGCGGGCGGGCTGTCGCCGAAAGC
>DAITAN010000182.1:0-5315 GCA_036824235.1 Gaiellaceae bacterium
AGGCGCGAGCCCAGGCCGACGAGATCGTCGCGCGGGCGCGCAAGTCCGGCGAGGTCCACGAGCGCGAGTCGCTCGAGGACGCCAAGCGCCGGCGCGAGGAGCTGCTGGAGCAGACGCGGCGCGACATCGAGGCCGAGACCCGGCGCGCGATCCAGGAGATCCGCGCCGAGGTCGGGGACCTGACGATCCTGGCCACGGAGAAGGTCACCCGCAAGTCGCTCGACGACGCCGATCAGAAGCGGCTCGTCGAGGAGGCGCTGGGCGAGCTCGACTTCAGCCAGCTCGGTGGGGAGCGCCAGAACTAGCCATGGAGGAGATCGCCCAGGTCTACTCGCGCTCGCTGTTCCAGGTCGCGGACGAGAGCGGCAAGATCGACGTCGTCCGCGACCAGCTCGGCGCGTTCGTCAACGCGCTCGAGGGCTCGCGCGAGCTGCAGACGTTCTTCTTCTCGCCGTACTTCTCCACCGAGGAGAAGAAGGAGGGCCTGGACAAGGCGGTCACCGACGCGGACGCGACGGTGGCCAACTTCCTCAAGCTGCTCATCGAGAACCACCGCATGCCGGTGCTCTTCCGAGTGCGCCGCGAGTACGACCGCCTCTGGGAGGAGGCCAACAAGCTCCTCCCGGTCCAGATCACGAGCGCGATCGAGCTCGATCCGTCGATCGCCGAGCGCATCGGTGAGGAGATCGGGCGCCAGACCGGCCGTACAGTGAAGTTGACCAGCAGCGTCGACCCGGATGTCATCGGGGGCATCGTGCTGCGCGTCGGGAACTCGATCCTCGACGCCTCGATCCGCACCCGACTCGAGAATTTGCGCAAGCAGGTCGTCAAGGCCTGATCCAAGGAGCACTTACGTAATGCAGATCAAGCCTGACGAGATCACCAGCATCCTCAAGTCCCGCATCGAGGGGCTCGACGCCGACAGCGCCGAGCTCACCGAGGTCGGCACCGTCCTCTCGGTCGCGGACGGCATCGCGCGCGTCCACGGCCTGGAGAACGCCCGCGCCTTCGAGATGCTCGAACTGCCCCACGGGGTCACCGGCCTGGCGCTGAACCTCGAGGCCGACAACGTCGGCGTCGTGCTTTTCGGCGAGTGGGAGAAGATCGTGGAGGGCGACACGGTCAAGCGCACCGACCACCTCCTCGACATCCCGGTCGGCAAGGGCCTGCTCGGCCGCATCGTCGACCCGCTCGGGCGCCCGCTCGACGGCAAGGGGGACATCGAGTCCACCGAGACGCGCCCGGCCGAGATCAAGGCCCCCGGCGTCGTCCAGCGCCAGCCGGTCAAGGAGCCGATGCAGACCGGCCTGAAGGCGATCGACTCGATGATCCCGATCGGCCGCGGCCAGCGCGAGCTGATCATCGGCGACCGCCAGACCGGCAAGACCGCGATCGCGATCGACACGATCATCAACAACAAGGACCGCGACCTGGTCTGCGTCTACGTCGCGATCGGCCAGCGCATGGCCACGGTCGTGCAGATCGCCGAGACGCTGGCCGAGAACGGCGCCCTGGAGAACACGATCATCGTCGCCGCGCCCGCCGACGAGGCGGCGCCGATCAAGTTCATGGCGCCCTACGCGGGCTGTGCGATGGCCGAGCACTTCACCTACAACGGCGGCCACGCGCTCTGCGTCTACGACGACCTCACCAAGCACGCCTACGCCTACCGGCAGATGTCGCTGCTCCTGCGCCGCCCGCCGGGTCGCGAGGCCTACCCGGGTGACGTCTTCTACCTGCACAGCCGCCTGCTCGAGCGCGCCTGCAAGCTCTCCGACAAGGAGGGCGGCGGCTCGCTGACCGCCCTGCCGGTCATCGAGACGCAGGCGGGCGACGTGTCGGCCTACATCCCGACGAACGTCATCTCGATCACCGACGGCCAGATCTTCCTCGAGGCCAAGCTCTTCTACTCGGGCGTGCGCCCGGCCATCAACGTCGGCATCTCGGTGTCGCGCGTGGGCGGCAGCGCGCAGATCGGCCCGATGCGCAAGGTCGCGGGTCGCCTGAAGCTCGAGCTCTCCCAGTACCGCGACCTCGAGGCCTTCGCCCAGTTCGGCTCCGACCTCGACGTGGAGACCCAGCGCACGCTGGCGCGCGGCGAGCGGCTGGTGGCGACGCTGAACCAGAGCGAGCGCTCGCCGCTGTCCATCGAGGACCAGGTGATCCAGGTCTTCGCCGCCACGAACGGCTTCCTGGACCGCATCGTCACCGACCGCGTCCCCGAGCTCCTCGACGGGCTCGTCGCGCGCTTCCACTCCGAGCACTCCGACCTGCGCGAGAAGATCGCCGGCGGCGACTGGAGCGACGAGACCCAGGAGGCCGTGCGCAAGGCGGTCGCCGACTACGCCGACGACTTCGGCTACGACCTCGACGAGGAGGGCCAGCCGCTGGAGGAGCGCGCGGTCGGCGAGACCACGCGCGCCTCCGAGGGCATCCGCGAGTCCGACGGCGACGGCGACGACGAGTCGCAGGAGACCGAGGCCGAGGAGAAGGAGGCGGCGGCCACCGCCTAGCCCCATGGCCTCTCAGCGAGACGTCAAGCAGCGGATCGACTCCGTCAAGAACATCCGCAAGATCACGCGGGCCATGGAGATGGTGGCCGCGGCGCGCCTGCGCCGCGCCGAGCAGCGCATCGCGCACCTGCGTCCCTACGCCGGTGCCATCCGCCGCATGACCCGCCAGGCCGCCGAGGCGGCCGGCGGCGAGGTCGGCAAGCTGCCGATCCTCCAGCAGCACGAGGCCGAGAACAACGTCGCGATCCTGCTCGTCACGGCCGATCGTGGCTTGGCGGGCGCCTTCAACTCGCAGATCCTGCGCGCCGGCCTGCGCGCCGCGGCCGAGCACGAGGGCGAGGGCCGCGCGGTGAGCTTCTACGCGTCGGGGCGCCGCGGCGTCTCGTCGCTGACCTTCCGCGGTCGCGAGGTCGCCGGCGCCTACACGGGCTTCACGGAGCGCCCGGCCTACGCCGACGCGCGCGAGATCGCCGAGGACCTGATGGCCGCCTACGTCGACGGCAAGGTCGACCGCGTGGACATCCTCTACAACGGCTACGTCTCGCCGCTCGTGCAGGAGGTGCGGCGCGAGACCCTGCTGCCGCTGCAGGAGGCGACGATCCTCGAGGACGCCGAGGAGGACGCGGAGTCGCAGGACACCGGGCACCACGCGCTCGTCGAGTACGAGCCGGGCCCGGAGGAGATCCTCCAGCGGCTCATCCCCGACTACGTCGAGATCTCGCTCTACCGGGCGCTGCTCGAGTCGACGGCCTCCGAGCTGGGCGCGCGCATGACCGCCATGCGCAACGCCTCGGAGAACGCCGGCGAGGTCATCGAGGACCTCACGCTCGAGATGAACCGCGCCCGCCAGGCTGAGATCACCCAGGAGATCATGGAAGTTGTCGCGGGCGCCGAGGCGCTCGTCTGAAACGGAGACCAATGGCTGCGACCGAAACAAAGCAGAACACCGGCCGGATCGAGGAGATCCAGGGCGTCGTCATCGAGGCCGTCTTCCCGGACACGCTGCCCGAGATCAACCACGCGATCACCGTCCAGCGCGACGGCGAGGTGCTCGTGTGCGAGGTGCAGCAGCACCTCGGCGACGACCGCGTCCGCGCGGTCGCCATGGACACGACGGACGGCCTGGCCCGCGGCACCGAGGTCGTGGATACCGGCGGCCCGATCACCGTGCCGGTCGGCGACGTCACGCTGGGCCGGATCTTCAACCTGCTCGGCGAGGTCATCGACGAGGGCGAGCCGATCGAGGTCAAGGAGCGCTGGCCGATCCACCGCGACGCCCCCGACGTCACGGACCTCACCCCGACCACCGAGATGTTCGAGACGGGCATCAAGGTCGTCGACCTGCTCGCCCCCTACGCCAAGGGCGGCAAGGTCGGCCTCTTCGGCGGCGCCGGCGTCGGCAAGACGGTCATCATCCAGGAGCTCATCAACAACCTCGCCCAGGAGCACGGCGGCCTCTCCGCCTTCGTGGGCGTGGGCGAGCGCTCGCGCGAGGGCAACGACCTCTGGCTGGAGATGACCGAGTCCGGCGTCATCGACAAGACGATGCTCGTCTTCGGCCAGATGAACGAGCCGCCCGGCGCGCGCATGCGCGTGGCGCTGTCCGGCCTGACGATGGCGGAGTACTTCCGCGAGCAGGGTCAGGACGTGCTGCTGTTCATCGACAACATCTTCCGCTTCGTGCAGGCGGGCTCCGAGGTCTCGGCCCTGCTGGGCCGCATGCCCTCGCAGGTCGGCTACCAGCCCACGCTGGAGACCGAGATGGGCCAGCTGCAGGAGCGCATCACCTCGACCCGCCAGGGCTCGGTGACCTCGGTGCAGGCGATCTACGTGCCGGCCGACGACCTCACCGACCCGGCGCCGGCCTCCGTGTTCGCGCACCTCAACGCCACGACGACGCTGTCGCGCTCGATCTCCGAGAAGGGCATCTACCCGGCGGTCGACCCGCTCGACTCGACCTCGACGATCCTCAAGCCCGACATCGTCGGCGAGGAGCACTACCGCGTCGCCACCGAGGTCAAGGAGACGCTGCAGCGCTACCGCGAGCTGCAGGACATCATCGCGATCCTCGGCATCGACGAGCTCTCCGACGAGGACAAGGTCACCGTCCAGCGTGCGCGCAAGATCGAGCGCTTCCTGAGCCAGCCCTTCCACGTGGCCGAGCAGTTCACGGGCACGCCGGGCATCTACGTGTCGATTGAGGACACCGTGCGCTCGTTCCGCGAGGTGCTCGACGGCCAGCACGACGACCTCCCCGAATCGGCGTTCTTCATGAAGGGCGGCATCGACTCGGTCGTCGAGGGAGCCAAGAAGGACTGATGCCGCGCACGCCGTTCAAGGTCGAGGTCCTCACGCCCGAGGGCGAGGTCTTCTCCGACGAGGTCGAGATGGTCTCGACCCGCACGACCGTGGGCTCGATCGGCATCCTGGCTCATCACGAGCCGCTGCTCGGCATGCTCGAGCCCACCGAGCTGCGGCTCTACAAGTCGGAGTCCGAGATCGAGCGCTACGCCCAGGGCGAGGGCTACATCCAGGTCGGGCCCGAAGGCGTCCTGGTGCTCGTCGAGGAGGCGCTCGCGCCCGACCAGCTCGACACCGCCGACCTCCAGGACCGCCTGCGGCGGGCCGAGGAGGCAGCGTCGCAGGCCGAGGACGGCTCCGAGGAGCAGCGCCGCGCCCAGCGCGACAAGCGCCGCTGGGAGGCCTTCCTGCGCATCGCCGGCGGCTCCTAGCCCGGCTTCAGGCAGCGCAGCATCAGGAACATCGCGGCCCGGCGCGGCCCGCCCGGCACGGCCCGCGGGG
>DAITAN010000183.1:0-5310 GCA_036824235.1 Gaiellaceae bacterium
CAGGGCCTCGAGCGCCTCGGCGAGCGTCGCGCCGGGCCGTTCGACGGCGATCGTCTGCTCGCCCTGGAGGAAGTGCACGCGCACGCCCGGCTGGGCGTTCGCCGCCGAGGCAACGGCGAGCGATGCCACGAGCGCCGCCACAGAGACGATCCAAGCCCGGCTGACCACGGCGCGCGTGATTGTAGTCAGACGCCGAGCCCTTGCGAGGCGCGGGAGCCCGATCCCGACGACTCCTGTCAACAGTCGGCGGCTGGTCACGGCTCAGTCATGATCTGATGATCTCCGTGGACTTGGAACAGGCTGTAGCCACGGGGCACGTTCTGGCCGCGCTCTCAGCGCTAGGTGCGGGTGCCGCTGCTCTCCTGACGCCCAAAGGCACGCACACCCACCGAGTGATCGGAACCGTCTACGTCCTTGCGCTTGTACTCGTGAATGTGGCGGCGCTGTCGTTGCATCGAGAGAGCACCTTCGGTGTATTCCATGCGCTGGCAGTCGCCAGCCTCGTCACGATCGCTGTCGGGCTCTCGCCCCTCCTTTTCGGCAAGAGATCGCCGCCAGTCATCGCGAACCACGCGTACTGCATGACGTGGTCATACGCCGGTTTGGTCGCGGCCGGATGCGGACAACTGACCGTCGCTGTCGGTCAGGACATTGGGGCGTGGATTGTCCCCGTGGCAATCGCAACGGTGTTGTCCATCAGCGGCGTCGTCATCGTCGGGAGAGTGCCCCCAACCCTCGACCGGATATTCCACGGCCCGCGTGGGGTCGCCTGACTCAGGCGATCTGCCAGGTGTCGCCCGCGTGCAGGAGTGCGGAGAGGTCGCCCTCGCCCTTCTCGCGCCTGGCGTCGTCGATCTGCGCCGCCATGAGATCGTCGTAGACGGGCCGCGCTACCGAGCGCAGGACCCCGATCGGGAGCGGGCCGGGCAGCGGATAGCCGAGGCGCCCGAGCGAGAAGGCGATCGCCGGCGAATCGGCGTGGGCATCGTGGACGAGCAGCGCGTCCTCACCCACGTCTGCGACCTCGACGAGCTCGGCCGAGCCGTCGGCGCCCAGGCGCACGCCCTTCTCGAGCTCTGCGCCGAAGCGCATCGGCGCGCCATGCTCGAGCACGATCCGGTTCTCCTTCGCATCCCGCACGTGGTCGAAGGCACCGTCGTTGTAGACGTTGCAGTTCTGGAGGATCTCGACGAACGCCGCGCCCTTGTGCCGCCCGGCCGCGTGCAGCACCTCGGTCAGGTGCGCGCGGTCGGTGTCGATCGAGCGCGCGACGAACGTCGCCTCCGCGCCGAGCGCGACCGTGACCGGGTTGAGCGGCCAGTCGATCGAGCCCATGGGGGTCGGGCCGGTCACCTGGCCGAGCGGGCTCGTCGGCGAGTACTGCCCCTTCGTCAGCCCGTAGACCTGGTTGTTGAAGAGGAGGATCGTGATGTTCACGTTGCGGCGCAGCGCGTGAAGGAAGTGGTTGCCGCCGATCGAGAGCGCGTCGCCGTCACCGGACACGACCCAGACGGAGAGGTCCTGCCGGGAGGCCGCGAGACCGGTGGCGATCGCGGCGGCGCGCCCGTGGATCGAGTGCAGGCCGTACGCGTTCACGTAGTACGGGAAGCGCGCGGCGCACCCGATGCCGGACACGAACACGAGCCGCTCGCGCGGGATGCCGAGCTCGGGCAGGAAGCTCTGCACGGCGGCGAGGATGGCGTAGTCGCCGCACCCCGGGCACCAGCGGACCTCCTGGTCGGACTTGAAGTCCTTTGCGGTCAGCTTCAGCTCGGAGCTCATGTCAGCGGAAGGATGGCGTCGGCCAGCTCGGCCGAGGTGAACGGGACGCCGCGGACGCGGTTATAGCCGACCGCGTCGACGAGGAACTCGGCGCGCACGAGCTTGAGGAGCTGGCCGAGGTTCATCTCGGGGACGAGCACGCGGTCGTACGAGCGCAGAACCTCGCCGAGGTTGCGCGGGAACGGGTTCAGGTACGTGAGGTGCGCGTGGTCGACCGCGCTTCCGCGCGCGCGAACGCGGCGCACGGCCGCGGCGACCGAGCCGTAGGTCCCGCCCCAGCCGAGAACGAGCAGACGGGCGCCCGGCTGCCTATCAACCTCGAGCCTGGGGATGTCGCCCGCGATCCCCGCCACCTTGCGCGCACGGAGCCGCACCATCAGGTCGTGGTTGTCGGGGTCGTAGGAGATGTTCCCGGTGCGCTCCTCCTTCTCGAGCCCGCCGATCCGGTGCTCGAGGCCGGGCGTCCCGGGCAGCGCCCACTGGCGCGCGAGCGTGTCGTCGTCGCGCACGTACGGGAGGAAGCGGTCGTCGTCGTTGGGCTGCTCGGCAAACGTCGTGGAGATGTCGGGGAGCGAGGCGACGTCGGGCACGAGCCACGGCTCGGAGCCGTTCGCGAGGTACGCGTCGGAGAGCAGGTACACGGGCGTGCGGTACTTGAGCGCGATGCGTGCGGCCTCGATGGCCGTGGCGAAGCAGTCGCCCGGCGTGGAGGCGGCGATGACCGGCACGGGCGACTCCGCGTTGCGCCCGAAGAGCACCATGAGCAGGTCGGCCTGTTCAGGCTTCGTGGGCATCCCGGTCGAGGGGCCGGCCCGCTGTATGTCGAGGATGACGAGCGGGAGCTCGAGCGTGACCGCGAGGCCGATCGTCTCCGCCTTGAGGACGACGCCCGGGCCGCTAGAGGTGGAGACGCCGAGCGCCCCGCCGAACGAGGCGCCGAGCGCGGCGCCGACGGCCGCGATCTCGTCCTCGGCCTGGAATGTCCGCACGCCGAAGGCCTTGTGCCGCGCGAGCTCCTCGAGGATCCCCGAGGCCGGCGTGATCGGGTAGGCGCCGAGGAAGAGCGGCAGCTTGCTCTGCACGCTCGCCGCGATCAGCCCCATGGCGAGGGCCTGGTTCCCGGTGACGTTGCGGTACGTGCCCGGGGCGAGCTGGGCCGGCCGGACCTCGTACTGAACGGCGAACTCCTCGGTCGTCTCGCCGAAGGCGTAGCCGGCCTTGAAGGCCTTGACGTTCGCCTGCGCGATGTCGGGGCTGCGCGCGAACTTCTTCTCAAGGAACGTGATCGTGCCCTCGGTCGGGCGGCTGTAGAGCCAGGACATGAGCCCGAGCGCGAACATGTTCTTCGAGCGCTCGGCCTCGCGCTTGGAGACGTCGAACTCCTTCAGCGCCTCGATGGTCAGCGACGTGAGCGGCACAGGCTGGAGCCGGTACTCGTCGAGCGAGCCGTCCTCGAGCGGGTTGGCCGGGTACCCGGCCTTCTGGAGATTCCGCTCGTTGAACGCGTCCGTGTTGACGATGATCGTGGCGCCCTTCGGCAGCTCCTTCACGTTCGTCTTCAGCGCCGCGGGGTTCATGGCCACGAGAACGTCGGGCGCGTCGCCCGGCGTGAGGATGTCGTGGTCGGAGAAGTGGATCTGGAAGCCCGAGACACCCGGCAGGGAGCCCGCGGGCGCACGGATCTCGGCCGGAAAGTCCGGAAGCGTGGAGAGGTCGTTGCCGAGGAGGGCGGTCTCGCTCGCGAAGCGGCCGCCGGTGAGCTGCATTCCATCGCCCGAGTCCCCTGCGAAGCGAATCACGACCCGATCGCGCTGCTCAACGGGCTTACTCATTTGTGTAGATCAGGTATACCGCACGCGGAGGAGGACCAGTCAGTGACCTACGTTCCCGACGAGAGCCGCTACGACACCATGCTCTACCGGCGTTGCGGCCGCAGCGGCCTGCAGCTCCCGGCGATCTCGCTCGGCCTGTGGTGGAACTTCGGCCACGACCGTCCGCTCGAGAACGGCAGGGCGATCGTCAGACGGGCGTTCGACCTCGGGGTAACCCACTTCGATCTGGCCAACAACTACGGCCCGCCCTACGGCTCGGCGGAGGAGAACTTCGGCCGGCTGCTCGCCTCAGACCTTGGGCCCTACCGCGACGAGCTCGTCATCTCGACGAAAGCCGGCTATGACATGTGGCCCGGGCCTTACGGCGACCTCGGGTCGCGCAAGTACCTCCTCGCCAGCCTCGACCAGAGCCTGGGGCGCCTGGGGCTCGACTACGTCGACATCTTCTACTCACACCGCTTCGACCCGGACACGCCGCTCGAGGAGACCATGGGCGCGCTCGCGTCGGCGGTCCAGCAGGGCAAGGCGCTCTACGTCGGCATCTCCTCGTACTCGGCGGCCAAGACGGCTGAGGCCACGGCGATCCTGCGCGACCTGGGGATCCGGCTGCTCATCCACCAGCCCTCGTACTCGATGCTCAACCGGTGGATCGAGCCGGAGCTCCTCGACGTTCTCGGCGAGGAGGGCATCGGGTGCATCTGCTTCTCGCCGCTGGCGCAGGGAATGCTCACCGGCAGGTACCTGAACGGCATCCCGGAGGGCTCGCGCGCCTCGCGCGAGGGCTACTCGCTCTCGCAGGAGCTCCTCTCGGACGACGCGCTGGAGAAGATCCGGACGCTGAACGACCTCGCCTCGGGACGTGGGCAGACACTCGCCCAGATGGCGCTCGCCTGGACGCTGCGCGACTCGCGCGTCACCTCGACGCTCATCGGCGCGAGCAGTGTCGCCCAGCTCGAGGAAAACGTCGGAGCGCTCGACCGCCTCGACTTCACGGACGACGAGCTCGCCGAGATCGACCGCTTCGCGACGGACAGCGGCATCAACCTCTGGGCGTCCTCGAGCGAGAGCTAGCTAGGCGAGCGCGACGATCTCGTCCATCAGCTCGAGCCCCTCCGGGCGGTGGGTGACAAGGAGAACTGCCCGATCGGCCGCCGCGTCGAGCACGACGTCCATGAGCGCCCGAGCCGTCGAGGGGTCGAGGTGCGCCGTCGGCTCGTCGAGCAGCAGGACGGGAGCGCCGGCAAGGAGGGCGCGCGCAAGCACGAGCCGCTGGCGCTGGCCGCCGGAGAGCATCGTCCCCTCCTCCCCGACGCGCGTGTCCAGGCCCGCCGGGAGCGAAGCGACCCACTCGCCCAGTCGCGCGCGCTGAAGCACGGCCCAGAGCTCGGCCTCTTCGGCGCTCGGGCGCGCAAGGCGCAGGTTCTCTCGGATCGTGGAGTCGAACAGGTGCGCGTCCTGACCGGCCAGGGCAAAGGTTGCGCGCACGTCTTCCTGGCGGTACTCGCGCAGATCGTGACCGCCGATGGTGACCCGGCCCTCCGCGGGATCGAGGAAGCGCAGCAGCAGGTTGAGCACGGTCGTCTTGCCGGCGCCGCTAGGGCCGACCAGGGCGACACGCCGACCAGGCACGAGGCGTAGGTCGAAGCCGCGTATGACCGGCTTCTCGGCGCCGTAGCGCGCGGTGACGCCCTCGAGG
>DAITAN010000184.1:0-5310 GCA_036824235.1 Gaiellaceae bacterium
CGGTGCCCGCGCCGCCGCTCCACCGCGTCCGGCGGCTCTCCTACAGCGCGCTCGCGCTCTTCGACCGCTGCTCGTACCGCTACTACGCCGAGCGGATCGCCGGCATGCGGCCCGAGGACGCGCACGGCTCGGTGCCGGGTCAGACCGGCCTCGCAGCGACCGAGGTCGGCGACGCCGTCCACCGGCTGCTCGAGATCGTCGACATGGCCGCACCTGCGGTGCCCGACCTCGAGCCCGTTCGGGGCTGGTACCCCGCGGTGACCGACGAGGAGCTCGCGCGGATCCGCGACTTCGTCGCGTCCTACTGCGGCTCTGAGCTGGGGCAGCGCATCGTCTCGCTGCCGGGCGCGGCGCCCGAGCGGCCGTTCGCCTTCGAGCACGACGGCGTCCTGCTGCACGGCCGCCTCGACGTCTACTGGAGCGACGGCACTCGTGCGCTCGTGCTCGACTACAAGACGAACTCGCTGGCCGAGGGCACGCCCGAGGAGATCGTCGAGGGCGATTACCGGCTCCAGCGGCTCGTCTACGCGCTCGCGTGCCTCAGGACCGGGGCCGAGGAGGTCGAGGTCGTCTACCACTTCCTCGAACGGCCCGACGCGGTCGTCTCGACACGTTTCACGGTGCAGGACACGGAGGCGCTCGAGGCCGAGCTCTCCGCGGCGATCGACCGCATCAACGCAGGGCAATTCCGCCCGACGCCGAGCGAGTTCACGTGCTCCGGCTGCCCGGCCCGCGACCGGGTCTGCGCCGGGCCGCGGCTGCTCTCCCCGGAGCCGATGGACGAGTACGCCGAGGCGTACTAGGCCCTAGGCTCGCTTGCCATGGAGACGCAGGCGAGCGTGCGAGCGGGCACGGACGGCGACGGTGGCGCGTAGCTACGTCCACGAGGCCCGCCGGCGGGTCGGTCCGAAGCGCGAGCGAATCAGGCAGATCATCGACCGGCTGGCGGCGGCCCACCCGGACGCGATCATCGCGCTTCGCTTCCGCGACCCGCTCGAGCTGCTCGTCTCGGTGATGCTTTCGGCTCAGACAACTGACGTGACCGTCAACCGTGTCACGGAGTCCCTTTTCCGTAAGTACCGGAAGCCCGAGGACTACCTCGCCGTGCCGCAGGAGGAGCTCGAGGCCGACATCCTCCCGACGGGCACGTTCCGCCAGAAGGCGAGAAACCTCCGCGGGGCGATGCACATGCTGCTGACCGAGTACGGGGGAGAGGTCCCCGAGCGTCTGGACGAGCTGGTGAGGCTCCCCGGGGTCGGCCGCAAGACGGCGAACGTCGTCGCCGCCGAGCGAGGGGAAACGCAGGGCGTCGTGGTCGACACGCACGTCCGCCGCCTCTCGCAGCGCCTCGGGCTGACGAAGCAGGAGGACCCGGTGAAGATCGAGCGCGATCTCATGCGTATCGTGCCGCGCGGCGACTGGGCGCGCTTCCCGCATCTGCTGATCTGGCACGGCCGCCGCGTCTGCGACGCGCGCCGCCCCCGCTGCGAGGAGTGCGTCCTCGCGGACATCTGCCCGTCGAGCCGCGTCTAGCGGGGAGCCACGGCGACGAGGAGACCGCCGTCCTCGTCGTACGCCGGGAAGAAGTCGGCGCGCACGGTCTTCTTCACGCCGGAGCGGGTCTTCAGCGTCAGCATCTGGTCGAACCGGCGCACGCCGTACTCGAGCGTGAGGGCGGCGGGGGTCGGCCCATTGCCCTCCGGCTCGAACAGCGAGGTCATGATGTCCTGCCCGAGCAGGTCGCCCTCCCGGTAGCCCGTCAACTCGAAGACGCCCTGGCCGGTCGCGATGATCCGGCCCTCCTTGTTGCAGACGAGGAACCCGGTTCCCGGCGCCGGGTAGTAGTCGTCGAGGATCTGGAAGAGGAAGCCGAAGCCGCAGCTCGAGCATGAGACCGGGCGGCCGGTGAGGCCCTCGATCCCGTCGTCGTCGATCGACCGCCGCCGGCAGTTCGGGCAGATGAAGTACGGCATGGAGAAAAGCTAGCTGCGGGGCGCTGCCAGAGCGTCCAGGAGGTGGCCGCGCTCCGCGGCCAGCCAGCGCTCGGCGTCGAGCGCGGCCATGCACCCCGAGCCCGCGGCCGTCACGGCCTGGCGGTAGACGTCGTCCTGCACGTCCCCCGCAGCGAAGACGCCGGGGATGTTCGTCTCCGTTGTCTTGCCCCTCGTGACCAGGTAGCCCGTCTCGGGATCCATGTCGAGCTGCCCCTTGAAGAGCTCGGTCGTCGGGTCGTGTCCGATGGCGACGAAGAAGCCCTCGGCGGGGATCTCCGTCGTCTCGTCGGTTTTCACGTTGCGGACGCGCACCCCGGTGACCAGTCCGTCGCCCAGTACCTCCTCGACCACGGAGTCCGTGACGAACTCGATCTTCTCTGTCGCCTCGGCACGGTCGACCATGATCGGCGACGCACGGAAGACGTCGCGCCGATGCACGACGGTGACCTTGGAGGCGAACTTCGCCAGGAACGTCGCTTCCTCCATCGCCGAGTCGCCGCCGCCCACGACGACGACGTTCTTGTCGCGGAAGAAGGCTGCGTCGCAGACCGCGCAGTACGAGACGCCGCGGCCCTGGAGCGTGCGCTCGGACTCGAGCCCGAGCTGACGCGCGTTCGCGCCTGTGGCGACGATGACCGTCTCGGCGCGGTATTCGTCGTCCCCGACCCAGACGCGGAAAGGGCGCTCCGAGAAGTCGACCTTCGTCACGTCGTCGGTGATGAACTCCGCGCCGAAGCGCTCGGCCTGCTTCCGGAACTCCTGCATCATCTCCGGGCCGAGCACGCCGCCGGGATAGCCGGGGTAGTTCTCGACGTCGCTCGTGATCATCAGTTGGCCGCCCCAGTTGACCCCTTCGACCACCAGCGGGGCCATGTTCGCCCGGGCGGTGTAGAGGGCAGCGGTGTATCCGGCGGCGGCCCCGCCGATCACGATCACTTCGCGCACGTCTGCGTTCACGTCGTTCCTCTCTGTCACGTTTTTCCGTCTACGGTTCTTAACGTCTGAGCGGGCCTCAGTGTTCCGATTGTGTAGCGTCTGAGCCGCAGGGGAAACCTATAAGGGGCGAGCGATGGCACGAACCGTCACCTGGGACGAGCTGCGCGATCTCGCCGGATTTCAGGCCGAGCAGGGGGTTGCCATCAGCCTCTATCTCGACCTCGATCCCAGCTTTCTTCGCGTGACCGGAGACGCGCAGACGCGGCTCAATTCACTCCTGGACGAAGGGTCCAAGAACCACGGGGCCGAGAAGCGTGAGCTGACGCATCAACAGCGCGTCGCGCTTCGTGACGACTTCGAGCGCATCCGCCGCTACTTCGACGCCGAGTTCGAGCGGAACGGGGCGCACGGGCTGGCCATCTTCTGCGCCGGGCTCGACAACGTCTGGCGGACGCTTCCGCTCACGGAGGTCGTGCCGGACGAGATCCGCGTGCGCAACAGCCTCTACCTCGCGCCCCTCGTGCCGCTCGTCGGCAGGGGGGAGGGCGCGCTCGTCCTCGTCGTGAGCCGCGAGCAGGGGCGCTTTTACCGCCTTCACGGCGGCCGGCTCGAGGATCTCGTCGACCACACGGAGGAGCAGCCACGGCGCCACGACCAGGGCGGTTTGGCGCAAGCACGCTTCCAGCGGCACGTCGATGAGCTCGCCCAGGAGCACCTGCGGCGTGTCGCAGAGGTGCTCGACCGGCTTGTTCGGCAGCTGCACGGGACGCGCGTCGTCGTGGTCGCCTCCGAGGAGACCGGCGCGGAGTTCCTCGACCTCGTCGCCCAGGACACGCGGGCGGCGATCGCGGGCGTCGCGCACGCCGAGGCCCACGCCCACCCGCGGGAGCTTCTCGAGGTCGCCCTGCCCGTGCTCGAGCGCTGGCGTGCCCAGCGCGAGCAGGAGCTCGTCGAACGGTGGGCGGAGGAGCACGGACGCAACGGCCGCAGCTCGGCCGGGTGGGCGGGCACCCTGGAGGCGGCCTCCGACGGACGGGTCGATCTGCTCCTCTTCAAGGAGGGCGCGAACCATCCCGCCAAGCGCTGCCCCGCGTGCGGCCGGCTGTCGCTCGAGGGCGCCAAGTGCCCGCTCGACGGGAACCAGCTCGAAGACTCGGACGACGGTCTCGACCTCGCCGTCCACCAGACGCTAGCCCACGGCGGCACGATCTGGGCCGTCCGCGGACGGGACGAGCTCGACGCCGTCGCCGGCGTCGGCGCTCTGCTCAGGTTCTAGCTACGCCTGCGCGCGCGCTTCGAACGCGTCGGCCTCATCGTCCTCGGAAGACCCGTCCGAGGCTGCCGGCAGCTCGAAGAAGAACGTCGACCCCTCGCCCTCCCGCGAGGCGACCCAGATCCGCCCGCTCATCCGGCGCACCAGTTCGCGCGAGATGTAGAGGCCGAGGCCGGTGCCGCCCACCCCGCGCGTCAGGTTGGGGTCGAGCCGGAAGAACTTCTCGAAGATGCGCTCCTGCTCCTTGAGCGGGATGCCGAGGCCCTCGTCGCGCACCGCGAAAAGGACGCGTCCGGCCTGGCGCTCGAGTGAGACGTGCACGCGCCCGCCGGACGGCGAGTACTTGACGGCGTTCTCGACGAGGTTGGAGAGGACCTGGCGGAGCATGTCGGGGTCGGCCGTGACCGTCGGGAGGTCATTGCCGTGCACCAGGTCGATCACGACGCCGTCCGGCACATGGGCGCGGGCGGCCTCGACGACCTCGAGGGCGAGCGGCCCGGGGTCGCAGTGCTCGACCGAGAAGGCGAACGAGCCCGAGTCGAGGCGGCTCGCCGCCAGGACCTGGTCGACGATGCGCGCCAGGCGGTCCGACTCGCCGGCAATGACCGCGAGGAGGCGCCCGCGGCGCTCGTCGTCGAGTTCGACGTCGCGGCGGCGCAGCGTCATCGCCGCACCGTAGACCGCCGCGAGCGGCGTCCGCAGCTCGTGTGAGACCGTGGCCACGAACTCGCTCTTCAGCTTCTCGATGCCACGCTCCTCGGTCAGGTCGCGCAGGGCGTAGACCGTGCCGTCGGGGAACTGCACCGCCGAGATCGAGATCCAGACCTCCCTGCCGCCGAGGTCGAGGGGAAGCGTCTCGGCGTGCTTGGCGGCGTAGATCGGGGCGCTCGCCACGGGCACGAGCGGCTCGATCGCCGTCCAGCCGGGGAGGACGTTCTCGGGCCTGAGACCGAGCACCTCGCCGGCGTCGAGACCGGTGATCGCGGCGACCGCGGGGTTCCAGAGCCGCACGACGCCCGAGCCGTCGACGAAGAAGACGCCGTCGCCGACGTGTGCGAGCACCCGCGCCGCCCGCTCGCGCTCCTCGCGCACCTCCGCCTCGAGCCA
>DAITAN010000185.1:0-5302 GCA_036824235.1 Gaiellaceae bacterium
CCTGACCGTGAGGAGATGCTCGAGTGGTACGCGAGCCGCACCCCGGCCGGCCGCCTCGTCGAGCCGAGGGATGTCGCCGAGGTCGTCTGCTTCCTCGCCTCCCCCGCCGCGGGGATGATCCGCGGCCAGACAGTGATCGTGGACGGCGGCTACTCGCTGCTCGCGTAGCGGCGGTCCCAGAGCGTCGCGTTCAGGAACGCAGCCGCGGTGACGAGTCGGGCGAGAATGTAGAGCCAGACGAGGAGCACCGCCGCGACGCCGAGCACGCCATAGAGCTCCGACGAGCGCTCGATCTTGGGCGCGAAGTAGAAGACGACCGCGACGTGGACGCACTGGATGCCCAACGCGAGGACGAGCGCGCCCGGCAGCAAGTCCTGCCACCGTTCCGCCCGGTTCGGCAGGAGCTTCATCACGATCAACGCGATGCCGGTCTCGAGGGCCAGCGTGAGAACGACCCCGATGAGAGCTCCGAGGCCCAGGGCCTCCCGCAGCCAGGTGAGCACCAACGCACCGACGGCACCGGCAAGGAAGAGACCGTTGAAGAGGGCCATCGCGTGGAGAGGCTTCCGCATGCGCGGCCGCTCGACGCCCCAGGCCAGCGCGTAGGAGAGCTGGAGGGCCTTCACGAACCAGACCGAGCACCAGCCGAGGAGGCAGAGGCCGACGATGAGCAGCACGACGCTGTTCGTCGAGCTCGTCTCGACAGCGTGCTCTGCGCTCGCGATCGCGGCCGCGCCGATGCCGAACTCCGCTGCCGCCTCTTCGACGCCGTCCTCGTCGTAGTCGACCCAGAAGCCAAGGATCACGGCTCCGACCAGACCGAGCGGGACGAGCCAGAGGAACAGCCGGTACGCGAGGCCTCCGGCTAACAGTCCGCCGCCGTAGCGGAGCTCGCGCGCGAACGCTTGATATCCGACTTCCGCGCCCGGGATGTGCTCCCGTGCCTGCATGCCGAGATCCGCGGCGCGCTGACTGGCGCCGGCGAGGCGCTCCTTCAGCGGACGTCCTGACTCAGCGATAGCGGTCGAATCCTACGGGCCGCGGAAGCTCGGGACGAGAGGAAAACGCGTGGGCGAGTCGTAGGTCAAACCGCTCTGCTCCCCAAGGAGGTCGTCGTGCCAAAGGTAAGTCTGGAGGAAACCGAGCTCGCCGAGGGCGCGTCGCGCGTCTGGTGGCTCTTCCTCATCACCGGGATCGTCTGGCTCTGGATCTCGCTCATCATTCTGCGGCTCAACCTCGAGTCCGTCACGGCGATCGCGATCCTGTTCGGGTTCGTCGCCATCGGCATCGGGCTCAACGAGTTCTTCGCCATCCCGGCTTCGACAACCGGCTGGAAGATCGCCCACGGCATCCTCGGCGTTGTCTTCATAGCGGCCGGAATCGTGGCCTTCTTCGAGCCCGCCGGAACCTTCGTGGCGCTCGCGTCACTCGTCGCCTGGGTGCTGCTGTTCAAGGGCATCTTCGACATCACGGTCGCGATCGTCACGCACGAGGCGGTGCGCCTCTGGTGGATCGGCCTGATCCTCGGAATCGTCGAGATCCTGCTCGCGTTTTGGGCGGCCGGCTATTTCCGCGGCAGCGCGATCCTGCTCGTCATCTGGATCGCTGCGCTCACGCTCACGCGCGGGATCACGGAGATCGTGATGGCGTTCCGGCTCCGCTCCCTCAAGAAGACGATGAGGGCCGCAACGGCCTAGTCGACCTTGCCGCCGGCTTCGGTCGCGCTACGCGGCCGGAGCGGGCGGCGGAGGCGGGAGGTGCTGCGTGTCCCCAGGCCCTGCCTCGCTGATCACGACGCGGCGGAACGCCTCGAAGCCGAGGGCGACGAGGGCGCCGAGCAGGAGCACGCCGAGCCAGGTCCGCAACGCGGGGACCGGACCCCAGAGCACGAGCAGGAGGTAGACCCCGGCCAGGACGCCCCAGCCGATCTCCGGGCGGTCGCGGAACGTCGGCGCGACTGCCGCGCGCGCCTTGCGGGCATAGCGAGTGGGCCCCGCGAGCACCGTGCCGAGGAGCAGGACGATCCCGTAGATGAGGATCGCCGTGGCGACCTCGGCCAGCAGGTTCGTGCCGATCACCCAGGTCGACCCGACCGCGTCCCTGACCGACTCTCCGGATGCGAGCGCGTCGACGATGTAGTTGCCGACCGCGCGGCGAATGACGAGGAGGAGGATCCCGACGAGGACGAGCGCCGCGCCGACGTAGCGGAGCGTCTCGCGCCGCCCGCGGGCGAGGTAGACCGCGCCGGCGAAGAACGCGAACGCGACCAGCACGATGAGCCAACTCAGCACCTTGATCGCCTTGACGCCCTTCTGGGCGGCGTCGAGCTGGTCGGACTTGAGGATCGTGATCTGCCCTGCGCCTTCGGGCAACCGTGAGTCGAGCTGCTCGCCGAAGCCAAGCTCCTCGCCGATGCGGACGAGCAGCGTCCGCAGGTCGAGCGTGACGACGCCGCCCGCGGTGGACACGCTCTCGCGCGTGTCGTCCTCGAGGATCCTCAGGAGGGCCTCGTGCGCGGCGCGGTTCGCGGTCGCCCAGAGCTCCTGCACGCGCGGCCGCTGGAGGAAGTTGTCCACGCCGTCGACCGCGGGCTGGCGAAGAGCGCCGGCGAGCGGGCCCGCGAGCCCCTGGAGGTTCTCGGGCAGCTGGTCCTCGAGCGTTTCCTCCGGATCGAGGTTCGAGTAGAGCTCGTCGACGATGTAGACCGAGAGCGCGCCGCGCACATCGTCGTCCTCGAGCAGCCTCGAGCTCGTGTCGACCCAGGAGTCGGTGTCGAGCGCCTGCCGCTTGACCCAGACGGTCAGCGACCCGACGAGCACAACAAGAGTTCCGAGCACGAGCAGTACCCAGACGAGGATGGTTCGCGTCCTCGCGCTCATCGGGCGCCAGCATACGCCTGCCAACCCGAATCATCCAGCCGGGTCGGGCGCCCGGGAGCGCAGGAGACGCCGGGCTCGGGCCGAACGTCCGTTGACATGAGCCAGGCTCTGCCAGCGCCCGTGCCGCGATCCAGGCGGCGCCAGCTTGCCGACGATACGGCCGTCGTGATCGGCGTCATCCTCCTGGTCGCCGCACTGCTCGGAATGATCCTGCTGACCCGCGCGATCATCACGTGGGTCCTCGCCGCGGCCTTCCTTGCCTTCTCGATCGACCCGATCGCGCAGTCCCTTCGACGACGGGCGAACGTCGGCCAGGGCGGCGGAATCGGTCTCGCGCTGCTGCTCCTGGGCTTGATCCTCTTCGTCATCGGGCTGATCGTCATCCCGCCGGTCATCGACGGTGCGCAGAACCTCGCAGATGCGATCCCCGAGTACGCGGAGCGCCTCGAAAACTCGAGCTTCGTCGAGAGCGTCGGCGCCGAGGATCAGGTCGAGTCAGCGGAGAGCGCGACCGAGGACGTCACCGAGTTCTTCAGCGGGATCAGCTCGATCGTGGGCGCCGTCGGGACGCTCGCCAGCGGAGCGTTCGCCGGCTTCATGATCTTCGTGCTCACGATCTATTTCATGATCTACGGCCGAGACATCCGCCGTGGCATCGGCGCCCGGCTCGGGCCCGAACGCGGGCCGCGGTTCCTCAGGACGACGAAGCGAATCTACGACGCCACGAAGGCGTACTGGTACGGCAAGTTCCTCATCGCGGTGATCGCGGGCCTCTGCGTCTACATCCCCATGGTGCTGCTCGACATCCCGTACGCCGCGCCGCTCGCCTTTTTCGTCGCCATCACCGATCTGATCCCCAACATCGGCGCGACCCTCGGTGCGATCCCCGTCGTCGTCGTCGCGCTCTTCGAGGACTGGTGGAAGGGCCTGATCATGGCCATCGTGATCCTCGTCTACCAGCAGGCCGAGAACTCGATCATCACGCCGAAGGTGTTCGAGAAGGCGATCGACCTGCACCCGATGCTCTCCTTCGTCGTCGTGCTCTTCTTCGGCGCGATCTTCGGGATCATCGGCACGCTCCTGGCGCTTCCGGTCACAGCAGCGATCCGCATCACTCTCCAGGAGCTGCGCCAGGACGGAACGCCCTTGCCCACGCCGCCGTAGGCTGGCGCCGTGCAGGAGGTCCAGGTCGAGCGGCCGCGACGGCGGAAGGTCAAGCGCATCGCCGGGCGGACGCTTTTCATGCTCGTCGCGTTCGCCTCGCTCTACCTCCTGTGGCCGAGCCTCACCGAGGTCTTCACCTCCTGGCGATCGCTCTTCGAGATGGAGCCCGGCTGGTTCGCCGCCGCCGTCCTTGTCGAAGCGGCGAGCTTCGTCTGCATCTGGGAGCTCCAGCGCGTCGCGCTCCAGACGAAGAGCTGGTACCCGGTGGCGACCTCGCAGCTCGCCGGCAACGCGCTCGGCCGCGTGATCCCGGGCGGGATGGCGGCGTCCGGCACTCTCCAGTACCAGATGCTCATCCGCGCGGGCCTGCCGAGCGGCCGGATCGCCTCGGCCCTCACCGCGGTCTCCGTGCTGCTCTTCGGCACCGTGCTCGCGCTCCCGCTCCTGAGCCTGCCCGCGATCCTCGGCGGAACCCCGGTCGCGAAGGGCCTCGCGCAGGCGGCGTACCTGGGCGCCGGCCTGTTCGTCCTCGTCCTCATCGGGGGCGTCCTCGTGTTCGTCTGGGACCGGCCGCTCAAGGTTGTCGGCCGGGCGGCGACCTGGGTGCTCAACCGGACGCTCCGACGCCGCAACCACGTCGACGGCCTGGCCGATCGGCTCCTGCACGAGCGCGACTCGCTCCGCATCGCATTCGGCGAGCGCTGGAAGGGCGCCGTCGTCGCAGCCGGCGGGAAGTGGATCCTCGACTACCTCGCCCTGGTCGCCTGCCTGTGGGCCGTCGGCGCCGAGCCGAACCCGTCGCTCGTTCTCCTCGCCTTCGTGGCCGGGGCCTTCCTGGGGATGATCCCGCTGACGCCGGGCGGTCTCGGCTTCGTCGAGGCGGGCCTCACAGGCCTGCTGGCCCTCGCCGGCGTCTCAGCCGGAGCGGCGGTCGTGGCGACGCTCGCATACCGGCTCGTCTCGTACTGGCTCCCCATCCCGGCCGGCGGCGTCGCCTACCTCGTCTTCAGGCATCGCTACCCGTGAGCTCGAGCGTGCCTCCGACGGGGAGCACGTGCACCTCGACGGACGGCGCCAGCTCGGCTGCGGCGCGCTCGAACTCCGGCGCGGGCGCCGTGAGGAAGCCCGGCGGCGAGAGCCGCGCCGACGTCAGCGGGTAGTACGTGCCCCAGTGGATCGGGACGGCGACGCGCGGCCGGATGAGGGCGAGCGCCTCGGCCGCGGTGCCCGAGGCACTCGACGCCTACCTGCTCGACCTC
>DAITAN010000186.1:0-5292 GCA_036824235.1 Gaiellaceae bacterium
GTTGGCGCCCGCGGTCACCGGGTTCGCGACAGCGAGGCCCTCCTCGGTCTCCTCGACGACCTCGAGCGGGACGACCGCGTCGGCACCCTCGGGGACGGCGCCGCCCGTGGCGATGCCCATGGCCTCGCCTGCTGCGAGCGGACGAGACGCGGGACTACCCGCGGCGATCCGCTCGACGATCGGCAGGACGACGGGCGCCGAGACCGTCTCAACAGAACGAAGCGCGTAGCCGTCCATGGCCGAGCTCGGGAAGGGCGGCAGATCGACGGCGGCCGCTGCGCTCTCGGCGAGCACGCGCCCGGTCGCCCGCTCGATCGGCACGCGCTCCGCGTCCAGAGGCTTCGCCCGCTCGAGGACGAGGCGCTGCGCCTCGGCGACGGAGATCAGCTCGGCCACGAGCCGTACGGTAGATGACTAGATCGGGACCGCGTCCCGCAGCAGGTACGCCGAGAGCGCGAGGGCGAGCACCCGCGCGGTCCTGTCCTCCTCGACCGCGGCGAGCGGGACAGCCCAGACCGCGTACCACGGCACCAGCCAGGACGTGCAGACGAGCAGGAGGCCGGCGGTCAACGCCAGTCGCGCACGGCCGTGCCACGCCTCTCGGAGAAGCCAGAGGTACGCGATGACGAAGGCGCCGGCGAACACGGCCGCCACCGCTCCCTCGGGAATGCCCAGGCTCGCGATCCGGACGGGGATCGCGTACCAGGCACGGTCCTCGGCGAGGTTCGTGGCCAGAGGCCCGGCGGCTCCTGCCCATTCCAGCCCGTAACGCCAAGTGGCAATCGCCACGATGATGACCGCGGCAGCAGCCAGACCGCGGTGGTCGATGCTCCGGCCGACGCGCCGGGCCTCCAGAAGCCGCAGCGGCAGGAAGAGGACCGGCACCCACTTGATCGCGATCGCAGCACCCCAGGCGACACCGGCGAGCGCCCTCCTGCCGGACGCAGCGAGGGCAAGCGCGCCCAGGACGAAGGCCATCATCCATGCATCGTTGTGGCCGCCGCCCGCGAAGTGGATCGCCAGCAAGGGGTTCCAGCCGACGAACGCGGCCGCGAAGGCGGGCCGGGAGGAGAGCCTCGCCGCGAGCAGGACGAGCGCGACCATCGCGAGGGCAGCCAGCGTCCGGTACGTCCAGGCGGCGGCCTCGGGTGACTCCCCTACGGCCTCCGCGTGAACCTCGGAGACGAGCGTGAAGCCTGGCCCGTAGACGGACGTCGTGTCGTACCAGTACGAGCCCATGAGCGGGTAGGCCGGATCGTCCGGATAGTCGTTCGGGACGTCGACGTAGGGGTTGCCGTCGTGCACCGCGGCGATTCGCCCGTAGTCCCAGTACGTGTAGACGTCCGTGGAAAGGAGGACCGGCCCCGCGAGCGGCAGGACCTGGATCGCACAGGCGAGGACGATGACCGCACGAAGCCGCACGCGGGCGCCGGCGCGGCTTAGGACGAACAGGCCCGCGAGATAGCCGGCGAACGCGGCGACCATCGCCGCGAGGTAGAGCCAGGCCCAGGTGGTGTCCTCGCCGTTGTGCTCCGGAACGAGCGGCGAGCTCTCCGGGTATGCGAATGCGACCGCCGCCGCGACGAGCGCCAGAACGAGCGCTCCCGCGACGAGCGCCCAGCCAGCTCTAGCCGGGACCGGTGGTGGTCGGAGGCGGCTCAGTCGTCGTCGGCGGAGGCTCGGTGGTGGTGGGCCCGGTCGTCGTGCCCGGCTTGTTCTTGTCCTTGTCCTTGGGCGGCTTCTTCGGCGGCGGGGGCGCGCCGAAGTTCGCATACTCGAGATCCTGGCTCGACCAGACCGCCGGGTGCTTGGGATCCGGCCAGCTGAGGTAGGGCATGCCGCCGAACGCCCCTTGCATGAAGAGGTGCCAGATGTCGGCAGGGAACGTCCCGCCTGCGACCGTGATTCCGTGCACGCTGTTCATCTCGATCTGCGCATTCGGGTAGCCGACCCAGACGACCGTCGACGCGCGCGGGGTGTAGCCCGCGAACCAGGCGTCGACGTACTCGTCGGTTGTGCCCGTCTTGCCCGCGGAAGACGGATCGCCGTAGTACGCGCCGACTCCCGTCCCGCCGGTCATGTTGTCCTGCAGGATCGACGTCACCGCCATGGCCTGGCCGTCGGTCAGGACCCGGCGCCGCTTGGGCTTGCCCCAGCCCGCGGTCTTGTCGACTTCGCCGCTCGCCAGCACGACCTTCTTGATCGCCATGGGCTCGGAGAAGACGCCGCCCGCGGCGAGGGTCGCGTAGGCGGAGGCCATCTCGAGCACCGAGACCGAGTTCGATCCGAGCCCGATGGAGGCGACCGGGAGGAGCTTCGTCTTGATTCCCATCAGACGCGCCGTCCTGGCGACGTTCTCGGGGCCGACGTCGAGAGTCAGGCGCGCGTACACCGTGTTGTCGGAACTGAGCGTGGCGCTGGCGATCGGCACGGAGCCGAGGTACGAGTGGCTGTACGTGGCCACGTCCCAGGCCTCGGAGTTCGGGTCGGGCTGCCAGTGGAGCGGCGCCGAGAGGTAGCTCGTCGAGAACGGGTTGATCCCCTGGCGCACGGCCTCGACCAGCACGAAGGTCTTGAAGGATGAGCCCGACTGGCGCTTGCCCTGTGCGGCGATGTTGAACTCGAGCTTTTTGCGTCCCGGCACGACGGAGGTCATCGCGCGGATGGCACCGTTCTTCGGGTTGATCGACACGATTGCGGAGGCCGGATCGCCCGATGCGCCCAGCGTGTCCCGCATCGACTGCACGGCGAGCTTCTGGAACTTCGGGTTGATGGTCGTGTAGACCTGGAGCCCGCCGCCGCGCACGGTCGAGGCCCCGTACTTCTCGATCAGGAGCTCGCGCACGTAGCTGAAGAAGAACGGCTCGCGGATCTTCGTGTAGATCTGCCCGGCCCTGAGCTCGAGCGGCGTGTTGACCGCCTCCGTGTACTGGCCCAGGTCGATGTCGCCGGCGTTCTTCATGGCGGCGAGGACCTCGTTGCGGCGCCGCAGGGCCTCCTCGGGCTTCTTGAACGGGTCGTAGATCGAGGGCGCCTGGGGCAGCCCGGCGATCAGCGCAGCCTGGACGAGCGTGAGGTTCTTCGCGTGCCGCGAGAAGTACGTCTGCGCGGCGGCCTCGGCTCCGTAGGCATGGCTGCCAAAGTAGACCTGGTTCAGGTAGGTCTCGAGAATCCTCTCCTTGCGCCAGCGCTTGAGCTCGGCGCCGCTGATGGCAGGCTGGACGCCCCAGAGCAGCGGCAGGCCCACCTCCTCGAGCTTGATCGCCAGGCAGGCCTCCTTCGTCTTGCGCTCCCAGGAGACCTCGTTGCCGATGTAGAGGTTGCGGACGAGCTGCTGCGTGAGCGTGGAGCCGCCCTGGACGATCTCGCCGCTCTGGAGGTTCTTGACCGCCGCGCGCACGATGCCCTCGTAGTCGATACCAGAGTGCGAGTAGAAGCGCCGGTCCTCGATCGCCACGGTTGCCTGCGCGAGTAGCGGGGACATCTGGTCGAGCGCGACCGGCTGGCGGTTCTTCTCCGCGGGGATGGCCCCGAGCACGGTGTTGTCGGCCGCGTAGACAAACGAGTTCTGGCCGATCGACACCGGCCGCAGAGACTCGAGCGAGCAGCTGTTCCTGAAGGCCTGCGCACCGGTGAACGCGGCGGCCACGAGGACCGCGGCCCCGCCCAGGAAGATCGCCAGCAGCGAGACGAGAATGAAGCGGCGCGACTGCGCCCGGTCGCGGCGGCGGCGGCCTCGGCGGCGGCGGCGCTGGCGGTTGTTGACTACGGTCGAACCGTTGCCGTTCCCGTGCCCGTTGCGGCCGTTCCTGCCGTTGCGCCCATTCTTGCCGTTGGCGGTCATGCGTAGACGCCCTCGGACCGGAGACGCTCGACTGCGGCCCGCCGCAGAGCGGACGAGAGCTTGGCCCCCGACTCGGCATCGCGCGTCCAGGCCTCGATGGTCGCCACGGCCCCGCTCGTGTCGAGCTGGCTCACGTGGACGGTGGGTTCCTTGTCAGTCATGGTCTCGGAAAGACTTCGGGCGACCTCGAGGAGGAGCGCAATCACTCGATCGAGGTCGGCGGTGAGAGGCACCACCACCCGGACCGCGACCAGGTGCTCGGCGCCCGCGATGGTGGCATTTCTGATGGTATCGGAGGCTAGCTTGGCGTTCGGAACGTAATACCGGGCACCGTCGCCCGCGCGGATGACGGTGTACGTCAACCCGATCTCCTCGACGGTGCCCGAGGCGCCGGCAACGGAGACACTGTCGCCCAGCCGGAGGGGCTGCGCGAAAGCGATCATGATGCCGGCGATGAAGTTCGAGAGCGTCGACTGCGCCGCGAGGCCGAGGACGAGCGCGATCACGGCCGAAGACGCGAGGATGCTGCCCGCCACAGCCCGCACCTGCGGGAAGACGAGCAGCGCGCTCAGGACGCCCACCCCGATCACGACCGCGAGCGCGCTGCGGCGAACGACGCGGTAGATCGTCAGCGTCTCCGGTCGAAGCGTGTAGCGGCTCGAGATCAGGCGGTCGACGAGCCGCGCGACGACGAACGTCGCGATCAGCACGACGCCGGCGATGATCGCGCGCTCCATCCAGTCGTCCATAGCTGGGGAGTTCTCTAGAAGGGGAGCGGCTTCCTGCCCGCGAAGCCGTCCTCGGGCGAGTGCCAGAAGCCCACATCAGGCTCGCCGAGCTCCCAGCAGAGGAGCACCGTGTCGCCGTTCTCGGGATGCCGGGCCGGAAAGTCGATCAGGCCGCGGTCAATGTCCTTCACCTGCACGCCGAGCTCGTTGATCTGGCCGACGATCGCGGCCAACCCGGCGGCGGCCCGAGCAACGGCCTCCTGAAGCTCGCCGACGCGGCCCGGATCCAGGCTGCCACCGTTGCCCGCGACCAGCGTCTGCACCTCCTCCAGCTCGGCTCCGAGGGCGACGTACGACCTGCGTTCCTCCACGAGCCGCTCGACAAGAGGCCGCACGAGCGGAAGCGCGCCGTTCGCCTCGTCAGGCGTGAAGAACTGCATGTTCGACATAGTGCCGACCGTAGTGATCAACCGCGTCACAGGCTTCGCCCTCCTGGCGCTCCTCGCCCTGGGCGCCGTGGCGTGCGGAGAGCGGCCCGAGCCGACCGGCGAGGTCGAGCAGCGCTACCCGGTCACCGTGCAGGGCGCGGGAGAGCGCCCTACGGTCGCCGCGGGCAGGCCTGAGCGGATCGTTGCGCTCGACCCGGGCGCGGCGGAGCTCCTGATCGCCCTCGGCGCACGCGACCGGCTCGTCGGCATCCCCGCGAGCATCCGCAGGGGC